>NZ_JBVVPY010000001.1:295274-573549 GCF_055811335.1 Mesorhizobium sp. WSM4847
GCAGGCCGAGCCCGAACAGGCGGCCAAGCCTGAGAAGCCGAAGGCTGAGGAGCAGCCCGCCGCCGAGCAGCAGCAGGCCGAGCCGGAACAGGCCGAGCCCAAACCACAGCAGCAAGAAAACAAGGCGTGCGATCCGCAGACTGGGGCGAACTGCTAAATGTGCGGGTACAGACTACGGGCACCGCGATCGTTCCATCGCGGTGCCCGCTGTGAGCCGAGCCTTCATTGGTCGCGGTGATTTCTGGGGTCGTTGTGATTTCTGGCAATCTCGTCACCCGCCGTAAGCCATTTTGCATCGAACCAGCGGTCCGCCGGTCCGTCATAGGGCAGCCGCGTGATATCCCAATGGCTGACGAAGCGCGCGTAGGCGTCCCACACTGGTGGACCGCCGCCGATGAAGACGACGCGGCCGACGAAGCGCTGGAGTGTGGCCTCGGGATCCATGCTGGAGCGAACGACGACAAGGTCCCGATCCGCGCGCGCAAAATCCGGAACGCTCGCGATCGTCTTGGGACCGGCGAGCAAGACGTGTCCTCTGGTCAGGTCGAAAAATCGTGCAACGTCGGCGACGAACTCCGGCGACCGGTTGCCTTCCCAGGGAAGGCCGCCGTTGAGGCCGAGCTGCCCCGCTTGGCCAATGGCACAGACGACTCTAACGACAGTCTTCTTCATGCGTACTCCACCGATAGCCGGTCTGATCGCATTCGCAGCGCTTGCACGTCATGCTGCGCCACGCGCTTTGGCAAGATGACCCAACTTGCTGCCTTACTCCGCTGCGGCTGGCTGGTCCACCGCCTCGTTGAGGAGGTGGTTTTGAGTGTCGTCGGTCGGACTATGGAACTCCTTCTCAAAAGTCCATCCCGGCACTGAAACAAACGAAACACTTCGAGTTCGGCGCGGAAAAACCCCTGAAACAGCGATGGTTTAAATCCAACGGCACCGCTGCACCCCGCGGCGCCAATCAATGGAGTATTGCGATGTCGAGAATGCGAACAGCTTACCGCTCATTTCGGAATTACCGGATTCACCGCATGGCGGAACGGACCCTTGCGGCAATGGACGATGCCCTCCTGAAGGACATCGGGATCAGCCGGTCCGAGATTGGCTTGGTGGTCCGCGGCTTGCAGCGCGGCCAAGAAGACAAGGCGGGCTGAACCATGAAGCTTTCATTTAGGCTCCCGCTACTGGCCTGTGCGAGCGCGGCCGCCCTTCTGGCGGCGCCCGCCGCGAATGCCCATGAAACGGGCGTTCCGCACCGCCAGGCCAAGGCGGCGGTTGCAGAGGATTCGACAAGCGTCCCGCTAGTCGAAAACCTCGGCAGTCATTCCTACCCTGTCACCACCGCCAACCCGCTGGCGCAGGCCTATTTCAATCAGGGCCTGCGCTGGGCGTGGGCATTCAACCACGCCGAAGCGCAACGCGCTTTCAGGGTCGCGCAGAAGCTGGACCCGACCTGCGCCATGTGTTTCTGGGGCGAGGCCTACGTGCTCGGCCCCAACATCAACGCCGGCATGGGCCAGGAGGCGGCAGCGAATGCTGCCGAAGCCGTCGCGCAGGCGCGCAAGCTAGCGCACCTCGCCTCCAGCCGGGAAAAGGATCTTATCGCCGCGCTCTCCAAGCGCTACAGCGCCGATACTTCGGCCGATCAGGGTGCCCTGAACGAGGCCTATGCCGCGGCGATGGCGGAACTGACAGACCGCCACCCGCAGGACGACGAGATCGCCACGCTCTACGCTGACGCGCTTATGAACCTGATGCCGTGGGACTACTGGCTTGACGGCGGGGCAACGCCAAAGCCGGACACGGTCAAGCTTGTGGCCTCGTTGGAGCGGGTGCTGGCGCGCAATCCGGATCATGCCGGTGCGATCCATCTCTATATCCATGCCGTCGAAGCATCCACGACGCCGGAAAGGGCCGAAGCTCATGCCGACCGGCTTGCCGCCCTCATGCCCGGCGCCGGACACATCGTGCACATGCCAGCGCACATCTATCACCAGGTCGGCCGGTGGATCGACAGCCTGGAGATCAACCGCGAGGCGGTGGCAGCGGACGAGGCCTATTTCGAGCGCGTCGGCATAGCGCCGGAGAGCACGCCCGGTGTCTACACGGACGGCTATTATCCGCACAACCTGCATTTCTTGATGACCTCCGCACAGATGGCGGGCGACGTCGAGGCAATCGCCGAGGCGGCCAAAAAGCTCGAATCGCTGGTCTCCAATACCACGGCCAGCAAGGTGGCCGGGCTGCAGCCGATCAAGGCGGCGACCTATTTTGCCCACGCCCAGTATAGCGATCCCGAGGCCATACTCGCGCTGCCGCTGCCGGCAAACGCCTTGCCTTATGTCAAGGCAACCTGGCGATATGCGCGGGGCGTCGCCTTCGCCGCAAAGGGTGCGAGCGAGGCGGCGCGCGCCGAGACCGCCGCAATCCGCAAGCTCGCTGCCGAGACCGATTTTTCCACGGAAACGGCGGGAGGACTTCCGGCGCCGGATTTGCTGGAATTGAGCGCGCTGATCGTGGAGGCCCGCATTGCCCAGCACCAGGGCAACCTGCGGGAAGCGCGCGATAAGCTTGAGGCGGCGGTCGCGATCGAGGACGGCCTTGCCTATATGGAACCGGCCTACTGGTATTATCCGGTCCGACAGACCCTCGGCGCGGTCTACATGGCCATGGGTGAGCACGAGGTGGCCGCGGCAGCCTTCGCGCACGTCCTGGAACAGACGCCAAACAACGCCTGGGCGTTGTGGGGCCTGCGCGAGGTTTTCCGCAGGACCGGCAGGACAGCGGACGCCGAAGAGATGGATGCGCGCTTCAAGGCCGCCTGGGTGGGAGCGCCGGATTTTCTCGGCATCGAACGGCTCTGACCCGCTCTTAAGGTGCCGGCGTCGTTGTCGGCTCAGGAAACGTGTCGCAGCCTCGCAACCCCGGCTGCGACACGCAATCCCAGGTTGAAAATGACATGCTTGGCCGGTAACTGCGCTTCAGTGCCACACGTCATAGTAGAAACGCACCCGAAGATCAGAGGTTGAGAGGGCTACCCCCCCTGGAGCCACAAACCGCATAAGCCGCAGGGGCCGAGGCGCTGGTTCAACCAGCCGGTGGCGCGCTCAAGCGTAGAGGTAACCCATGCCGCGGATCGTCCTGATCACCTCCGGCTTGGAGGGATCGACCTCGATTTTCTTCCGCAGGCGCGAAACGCGAATGTCGATGCTGCGATCGAAGGGATCCCACCCGCGGTCATGGGCGAGTTCGAGCAGTTGATCGCGGTTGAGTACGCGTCCGCGATGTTCGCTGAATACTTTCAGAAGCCGGAACTCCATCGGGGTGATCGCTATTTCGATTCCCTCGGCGTTGTATAATTTGTGTGCGTCCGGGTCGAAGCGGCACTTGCCGAACTGGAGCTGGTGAGGGCCCGGAGTACTCACTTTCCCCGCAGCGCGTTCGCTCGCCGATGTCCTGCGCAGCACGGCCTTGACCCGCGCCAGCAGCTCCCGCAGGTCGACGGGCTTCGCGACATAGTCGTCGGCGCCAATCTCCAATCCGACAACGCGGTCGACGATTTCCGCCGATCCGGTCAGCATGATAATGGCAACGTCTGAGTGCTCTCGTAGATATCGCGCCAGCGAGAGGCCATCCTCACCTGGCATTCGGATATCCAATATGACCACATCGACGTGCTGGCTCTCAATAAGTTCACGCAGGGCAGGCCCCGCGTTGGCGGGCGTCACGGCATAGCCATGGTGCTCCAGATATTCCGCTACCGTGTAGCGGATATCCGGTTCGTCATCGCAGACTACTACATGTGCGTGCGTCGTCAAGATCGACCACCGAGCAACCAGCCTGATGGATAAGCTGCCTCTAAAGTGACGTGCAAATCAACGGGTCTGTCAAGCATTGTTGTTGACCAGATTAGAGACAAACGAACGGAGCTCGTTCGGTTTGATCGGTTTCTCGAGATAGGGCCGTTTCGCGGCGCGCAGGAACATCTGCGCGTCCGGACTGATTGTGTCCCCCGTCAGGAAGGCTAACCTGTCGAGTTCAGCCGGATGGAGCTTGGCAATCTGGTTGAACAATCCCCGCCCGTCCATATCAGGCATTTTCAGATCGCTCAGGATCACCGCGAAAGTGCGGTTCTTGAGGTGCAGCAGCGCTTCTTCGCCGGATCTGGCAATGGTGACGTTGAAACCATCTCGCCTGAGCACCTCAGCAACCAGCTCACCCACTTCCTCTTCGTCGTCCACCACCAGACAGGCAATGCCGGTCGAATTCGGGAGCTCGTCTTCGGCCGTTTCGGTTCCTTCGTCGAGACGGTCCGAAGCAGGCAGCGAAAGTATGAAGGTCGAGCCACCCCCTTCGGGGGATTCGACCTCGATGGTTCCTCCATGGGATTGAACGATCCGATGGCAGAAGGACAGCCCGATCCCGGTCCCTGCCCCAATCTCCTTGGTCGTGAAGAACGGCTCGAAAATGCGGGGAAGTATCTCTTTGGGAATTCCCGGACCCGTGTCGGCAACGCTGACGATTAGGTTGCCGGTTGTGGGATGAAGCCGCGTTGAAACCGTGATTGTCCTTCGTCCTTCCCAGCCATGCAACGCCTGTTCTGCATTGACAAGCAAGTTGATCAGCACCTGGCCAAGCTGATCGGGATCCGCCCAGATCGGGGGAAGACCAGGTTCAAGATGAACTGAAAGCCCGATGTCCGACGATCGAATCGAATAGGTCGCCACTTCGACCGCTTCGGAAATGATGTCATCGATCGCAACGTTTGAGGTTCGCGTGGGCTGCTGTCTGGCCATAGCCAGGAAAGTCTTGACAATCCTGGCGCAGCGTTCGGCTGCCTTGCTTATCTTGTCGGCGCGTTCCACGACCTTGGCGTCGGCAGCGGTCTCCTTCAACAGCGATGACAGGCCAAGCACCACCGAGAGCGGATTGTTGAGCTCATGCGCCACCCCGGCCAGCAATCCACCGAGCGCCGACATTTTTTCGTTCTGGTGCAGCGTCTCGCGCTGCCGCTCCAATTCCTGCTGCATTTCGATACGGTCGGTGAGATCGTAGGCGTGGGAAACGATCACCTTCTCACCATGGTAATCGATCAGTCGAGACGAAATCGAGCACCAGCAGGTTCCACCGTCCTTGCGCTTGAGCTGGGTTTCGAAATCGTCGACCAATCCCGTCGCGAGCAGCCGCTCGACGTATCGCCTCCGCTCTGAAGGATCGACATAATAGTCGACGGCGCTGGTGACGTCGCCGAGCAGATCAACGGTGGCGGGGCTGCGGTAAAGCAGCTTCCCGTCATGCGCGCGGGTCATCTGGATGTTGACGGGGCAGGCTTCGAGGACTTTACGGACCAGTTCGTCCGCTTCCTTGGCGGCCTCCTCGGCCCGCTTGCGCTCTGTAATGTCGACACGGGTGACCACGAACCCGCCTTCGCGGGTCGGACAGTTCGAGACGAAAAACCAACGCCCGTCCGTATGACGGAATTCCTGTTGCCGGAATTCGCGGCGGTCCCTTGCCCTCTCGGCAAGCCAGTCGTCGATCTTGTCGCGTGGAACCGGAAACTGGTTGCGCTCTGCGGTCACGCGGAGGAAATCGAACCAGTTCACCCCGGGAACGAGCACATCCGCGCTTATCGCGTGCATCTGGCGGTACCTGCTGTTGGCCAGCACCAGGCAATCGTTCCTGTCGTAGAGGGCAAACCCTTCGGCCAGAGATTCGATCGCGTCGATCAGCCGCTCGTTGGCCTTGCGCGTTTCTTGCTGGGCGGTGATCATGTCGGTGATATCAGTCGTGTTCGACACTATCACCTGCCTTCCCTGGAAATCGATCAGGCGAGCGGAAATCGAAGCCCAGAAGGCCTTGTTCTCGGTGTCGTACTGCTGGACCCGAAAATCATCGATCCTGCCCTTTTCGATCAGGGTGCGCTCCAATATCGCGCTATAGTCTGGATCGACATACTGGTCGGTTATTCGAGGACGGTCGGCGTAGAGATCTCTGGTAGCAGGATTGCGGTAGAGCGTTTCTCCCTCGAACGTGGTCATGCGTATCGGCGAAGGGCAGGCATCGAGCACCTTTTGCAGCAGTGTCGTGGCGTCGCGCTCGAATGCCTCGGCCTTCTTGCGCTCGCTGATGTCGGCGCGCGTTACGACGAAGCCGCCAAGATCGGTGGGATGTATCGATACCGAGTGCCATCTGCCGTCGGAGAGGGGGACCTCGAAATGGGAATGGAACTCGATCCGGCTTTGGATCCGCTCGTCGAGCCACTCATCCTCGCGCCCAACCGCATTGCGGAACACGCCGCGCTTGGCGGATTCGCGAAGGAGTTCGTCCCATTCCACACCCGGTTCGACGAGATCCCGCACCGGGTGGTTCAGCTCGCGGTAAAGGCTGTTGCACATGACCAGGCGGTGGTCTTCGTCGTACAGTGCGAATCCTTCGGAGAGTGATTCAACGGCGTCCGCGAGCATCTCCCGCGCCGCGGCGACTTCGCCGTCACGCTTCTTCTGCTTGGTCACATCGGCGATGCCGGCGAGAACCACTCGCCGGCCCTGGAACTCGACGATCCTGAGATTGCCCGTGGCCCAGAACTCCTGGCCGTCGGGTCTTTTAAGAAGCACTTCGCAATTTTCGACGACGCCTTTTAGCATGAGCTCGCGATTGATTTCCCGGTGTTTCTCGGGGTCGACAAAGTAATCGCCGAGCCGCACCGTCTCGCGTTGCGCCTTTTTGCTCCATCCAAGCAGCCGTTCGGCAGCATTGCTCTGGTAGATGAGTTCCCCCGAACTTGCATCGTTCATCCATACCGGCAACGGGTGATGCTTGATCAGGAAACCGAACAGATCCTCGCGCTGCTTGCGTTCCGTGATGTCCAATACGCCGATGATGAGCGAGGGGCGCCCGCCATAGACGCCGCGACGGCAGTTGGTCGAACACCAGACGGCCGATCCGCTTGTGTTTCTGAGCTGGATTTCGTGATCCCGGACGATCTCGCTGTTGCTGGCGAGAGAACTGATTTCATCGAATTCGCCAGAATTCACGAAATGATCCGTCAGGAATTGCGGCTCGTTCGGCGTCCATTTTCGGCCAAGCAGGTTCGACGCATCGAGGCTTTCGTAGAGGATCTGCCCGCTTCCCGCGTCCACCACCCAAACCGGCAGCGGGTGACTGTCCGTGATGCAGCGGAATATCTCGGCGTTCTCCTGGTGCGCGATCTGCGCTCGCTTCATCTCGGTAATGTCGACGCTTACCAGGGCCATGCCGCCATCCGGCCGAGGATGTGCGGTGAGCAACTTCCATCGGCCATCCAATGTCTCGGCTTCAACTGGAGCGTCGTCGATTTGCGTCCATCGCGCTGCGGCGCTTTCAACAAATGCGTTGCCCGGCTCGATGGGGCGGCCGTCGAAACTCTTTAGACGTGATAGGGCTTCGGCGACTGCGGCAATGGCGTCCGTCGGCTGCATCTCGCCGCGGTCGAGCCGCCGGCTTCCAAATATCTGCGGATTGCTGTCGACGAGAACATGGTTGGCGTCAAAAAGGGCATAGCCTGTGTGTGTGGATGGCACCGGATTATCAGGCCGCATGGTCGTTCCCTTTGTTCGCGTGATCCCGCGAGGGCGGATAATAGCCCCTCTTTGTTTCAGCACGCGTTCGGGCGACGCGTGATTTGTTTCAACTGTTTCGGCGCGTGGGAGACATCGCCGGCGCTGACGTGTCGCCTGTCATCCCCGTGGGGCGCGCGCTGAAACAAACGAAACACTCCCACCACACCACAGAAAAACGCCTGAAACGAAGGCGGTGTATGACAAGAACAGCCGCAGATGCGGCAATTTCAACCGGCGAAGCGCAAATGTCCAGCGCCCAGGATGAACAATCTAGTCTTGGCGAGTGTCGACGCGTCTTGCTCTGAAACCTGAGGGTTCAATATGGATAAGCCAGTTACTTCCCACGATTTCCCCGACCGGCTCCTCGCGAGCCTTATTGACCAAAACCATCCGGCCTATGAAGAGGCTCGCGGGCTCTACAACGCCATGATCGACAAGCGGCCGCGCTGGATCATCCCCTGCGCCGAGGTCGCTGATGTCGTCGCGGCAGTCAATCATGCCCGGGAGAAGCAGTTGCTTCTTGCCATTCGCGGCGGCGGCCACAGCGGTCCGGGCTTCGGCAGTTGCGACGGCGGAATGGTCATCGACATGTCGCCGATGAATCGGGTCGATATTGATCTCGGGACCAGCACGGTCCGCGTCGAGGCCGGCTGCACCCAAGGCGATGTCGACCGCGCCACCAGCGCTCATGGGCTGGCGGTGCCGGCTGGCCTCGTCTCGTCCACAGGCATCGCCGGACTGACGCTGGGCGGCGGCACTGGCCATCTAACGCGCAAACACGGCCTCACCATCGACAATCTGCTTGCGGCCGAGGTCGTGCTGGCCGATGGCAGCGTCGTGACGGCAAGTGAGAACGAACACCCGGAGCTGTTCTGGGCGCTGCGCGGCGGCGGCGGCAACTTCGGCGTCGTGACGCGCTTCACATTTCAGGCGCATCCGGCGAAGGATGTCTATGCCGGGCCGATCTTCTTCGACATCGAGCATACCGCAGAGATCATGCGCTGGTACCGCGGCTTCCTCCCCGGAGCGCCGCGAGAGCTCGGGATGTTCTTCGGCATCAAGACGGTGCCCTCCTGCGACCCTTTCCCGCGCGAGATCTGGGGAAGGCGCGTCTGCGCGCTGATCAGCTGCTACAACGGCGCGGAGGACGACGGCATCCGGGCGATGCAGCCCGTGCGCGACGCGCTTCCCGGGCCACTGATGGACGGTATGATGCAGATGCCCTTCGTCGATCTGCAGGCGCTGTTTGATCCGCTGCTGCCGAAGGGCTTGCAGTGGTACTGGAAGGGCGATTATGTCGACGATCTGTCCGATGCGGCCATCGCAGCCCATGCCGAGCAAGGCTCGAAGACGCCGAGCGAACTGTCGCTGATGCATCTCTACCCCATCGACGGAGCGGCCCAGGAAGTGGCTCCGGACGCTACCGCCTGGGGAGCGCGGCGAGCGCGTTGGTCCATGGTTATCGCCGGCATCGACCCCGACCCGACGAAGGCGCTGGAGCTGAGGCGCTGGGCAAGCGAGTATTGGGCTGCGGTGCACAAGCACAACCCGCACGGTGGCGCCTATATCAACTTCATGATGGATGATGAAGGCGAGACGCGTGTACGCGCCGCCTACGGCGCCAACTATGAGCGGCTCGTCACGGTCAAGCGCAAATACGATCCGGCGAACCTCTTCCGCGTCAACCACAACATCCGGCCGTAAGCCGAGGCTGAGCCTGTCCGTCCTTGGGTCGAGCGAGGCGGACAGGCCTGTGGCATGCGCAAGCCGGTGTCGCGCCATCGAGGACGACCATCCACAAAATGCGTCCCGCCCCGTCGCGCGTGCCTCTGAAACAAACGAAACACTCCCACCGCGATGCAGAAAAACGCCTGAAACGAAAGCGGTGTATGACAATAAGATCCGAAGACGCTGAAGAATAAACGGACGAAACGAAAATATCTAGAGCCTAAGACCGAACATCTAGTCTTGGCGAGGGTCGACACGTTTTGCTCCGAAACCTGAGGTTCAAAATGCATAGGCCAGTTGCTCCATACGATTTCCCCGACCGGCTCCGCGCGAGCCTTGTTGGCCAAAACCACCCGGGCCATGAAGGGGCTCGCCGGCTCTTGCAACGCCATGATCGACAAGGGGCAGACGTCAACCCCGCTACGCGACGGCTGATCGGGAACAGCCGACATTCGTACGGCCGCGCTGACACTGCCGATTGGTGATGATCTCGGCTGCCATTGGGCAGCCCACCGAACAGCGCACGAACGCCACAAGAGACCGTGCGCTGAACAACCTGCCGCCGCACATCCAGGAGGATACCGGTTGGTCGGTTTGCCCAAAGGGCATGAAAAGACGGCCTCATCGATGCGGTGCGGGGCACGGCGCGTCGAGGCCAAACGCTAACCCTCAAAAATGGAGAATTGAAATGCTCAAGATCGTTCTTGCCACTGCCACCTTGCTGTTTGCCTCCGGCATGGCTTTTGCCGGCAGCGACCACTATGGCTCCGACTACAGCCATGGCTCCTTCTATCCGAAGACCGGTGACCATTCGATAGTGTCCGACAACGGCTACGCGCTCGACCCGAGCGGCACAGCGAGTGTCGACATGACCGACAGCGCACCGACCTCGGCAGGAAAATCGATCTTCGATAAGCCCGCACCGGGTTACGGACAGGGGATGTGGGGGAGCCGATAACAGCGTTCGGCCGCACGGTCGAGATTCGACTTCCAGGCGGCGGGCTCGCCCGCCGCTTGGAATCACCTCCCAGCGGATTTAATCTGAAGCCGCGCCCAGTCGCGAGTAAGCGCCGCCGCGTGCCACCAGTTCATCATGCGGACCTTGTTCGACGATGCCTGTATCGGCGACCACCACGATGCGATCGGCATTGCGGATCGTCGCCAGCCGGTGCGCGATCACCAGTGTCGTTCGGCCCTGCGCAAGCTCTGCCAGCGATTGCTGGATCTCGCGCTCGGTCTGCGTGTCGAGAGCCGACGTTGCCTCGTCCAGGATGAGGATGGTCGGGTTCTTTAGGAACATACGCGCGATTGCCAGGCGCTGCTTCTGACCGCCCGAAAGTTTTACGCCGCGCTCGCCAATGATCGTATCAAGGCCCTCCGGCAGCGAGGCGATGAGTTCGTCGAGGCGCGCGCGGCGCGCGGCCTCGACGATCTCGCTCTCGACCGCGTCCAGCCGGCCATAGGCGATGTTCTCGCGGATTGTGCCGCCGAACAGGAACACGTCCTGCTGCACGATACCGATCTGGCCGCGTAACGAGGCCAGCGTCATATCGCGGATATCCAGACCGTCGATGGTGATGGCGCCGCTGTCGACCTCGTAAAAACGCGGCAGCAGCGAGCACAGGGTCGTCTTGCCGGCGCCGGATGGCCCGACGAAGGCGATGGTCTGTCCTGCTGCGATGTCGAGATCGATGTTCTTCAAGACCGGCCGTTCGCCGCTATAGCCGAAAGTGACATCCCGGTAGCTGATGTCACCTTTGAGCGTCGGTGCGTCAAATGCGCCGGGCCGATCCGCGATGTCCGGCTCAGTGTCGAGGAGGGCCGCATAGCGGCGAAATCCGGCGATGCCTTTCGGATAGGTCTCGATCACCGAATTGATCTTGTCGATCGGCCGGAAGAACACATTGACCAGGAGCAGGAAGCCAACGAAGCCGCCACTGGAGAGTTCGCCGCGCAGCACGAGGTAGCTTCCGGCGATCATCACCACCAGTTGGATCAACCGCATGCTCATGTAGCTCAGCGACGTGCTGGCGGCCATGATGCGATAAGCATCGAGCTTGGTCTTGCGGTAGCTGGCGTTGTCACGCGCGAACAGGTTGCGCTCGTGGTCTTCATTGGCGAAAGCCTGCACCACCCGCATGCCGCCGACATTCTCCTCGATGCGAACGTTGAAATCGCCGACCCGCCCGTAAAGCGCCTGCCAGTTGCGCGTCATGCGCGCGCCATAGCGGCTTGTCACCCAGGCGACCAGCGGCACAATTGCCGCCGTAATCAGCGCAAGCTGCGGATTGACCAGGAACATCAGCGCGAAGGCGCCGATGAACGTCATGATCGCGATGAACAGGTCTTCCGGGCCATGATGGGCAACCTCGCCGATTTCCTCCAGGTCCTTGGTGACCCGGGCGATGAGGTGGCCGGTCTTGTGATTGTCGTAGAAGCGGAACGAGAGCTTCTGCAGGTGATCGAAGCTCTTCCGGCGCATCTCGGTCTCGATGTTGATGCCAAGCATATGGCCCCAGTAGACCACGACCGCCATCAGTCCGGTGTTCACCACGTAGATGGCAAGCAGGCCGGCCGACGCAGCAAGGATCAGCAGCCATTGCTGAGTCGGCAACAGTTCGTCGACAAACAGCTTGACCGCCATCGGAAACCCGAGTTCCAGCAGGCCAGATAGGACCGCGCAGCAGAAATCCAGGATGAACAGACCCCTCCAGGGGCGGTAGTAAGCGAAAAATCTACGCAGCATTGGGACGCTTTTTCTGTTGAAGGTCTGGCCTGCCAGGAGCATGGCCTATGCGAGGGCTGTCGCTACAGGCATTTCTTGCGGCGACTGCTCAGCGCCGCCGACTTGTCCGAACGGATAGCTTACGATAAGTGGAGTGTAAACATCATATTATGAGGTCTCCATGCTGACTGAAACCACGCGCTGCGAAACGCCGAATGCGGGCAAATATCTCCAGCAGCTTTGCAAGCATTTCGCGCACAAGGTCGAGGTCGATTATGGCGATGGGCACGGGCAGTGCCGCTTCTCCTGCGGCACGGCTACCATGAATGCCGGTCTCGAACGGTTGGACATAGTGGTGGAAGCGGCCGACACCACCGCGTTGACCGAGACCAAGCAGGTCATCGAATCGCATCTCGTCCGGTTCGCCTTCCGCGAAAATCTCCAGCCGCTGGCCTGGCGCGATTGAAGCGTCGTCTTCGCTACGGAGCATGCTCATGAGATGGCTCAAGTCGGTCCTGGCCTTGCCGGCATTGGCGCTTTTCCTCGTTCAGGCGTTCGCAACCGAGATCGAGACCGCGAACGGCCCGGTAACGGTCGGCAAGACGCCGCAAACGCTCGCGGTGTTCGACATTGCGGCAGTCGATACGTTGAACAGCCTGAGCGTGAAGATCGCCGGCTTGCCCGATAAGCTCTATGTGCCTGAACTCGCCGAGTTGAAGGACGGCGCGGAAATCGTCGGCACCATCTTCGAGCCCGATCTGGAGGCGCTGAGCGCGCTGGCGCCGGACCTCATCATTGTCGGCGGGCGCTCCTCGCCGCAACTGGCGGCGACCAGCCGGATTGCGCAGAGCATCGATATGACGATGAATGGCGATGATCTGTTCGCGCAGGCGAAGCAGCGCCTGACGGCCTACGGCGCTCTCGTCGGCAAGCCGGCCGAGGCGGCGGCGCTTGCTTCGGAACTCGATGAGGCGCTTTCGTCGACGCGTGCCGCCGTCAAGGGCAAGGGCACGGCGCTGATCCTGATGACCAGCGGCCCGAAGGTGACCGCCTACGGCAAGGAGTCCCGCTTCGGTTGGCTGCATTCGGCGCTCGAGCTCACGCCGGCGGTCGAGGATGTCGAGGCCGCCACCCACGGCGAAGCGATCTCCTTCGAGTTCCTCCGCCACGCCAATCCGGACTGGCTCATCGTGCTCGATCGCGCCGCGGCGATCGGTTCGGGGGAGCAGAACGCCAAAGCGACGCTCGACAATGAACTGGTGGCCGAAACCACAGCCTGGAAGAAAGGGCAGGTGGTCTACATGCCGGCAGCCGATTTCTACATCGCCGCAGGCGGCGTCCAGTCGACGAAGCGCGTGCTTGAGACCATTCGAGACGCTTTCTCGCGGACCCAATGACCGCCGGATCGCTTGGCTCTCAAGGCTTCGCCTATCAGGCAATCGGCGCCGCAACCCTTCTTGCGCTGTTTGTGGCCAGTCTGTTCGTCGGCGTCAGCGAACTCGCCATAGGCAGTCTGGCCTCCGACCCGGAAGCCTTGCGGCTGATCATGATCAGCCGCTTGCCAAGGACGTTGGCGGCACTTCTGGCCGGCAGCGCCCTGGCCATCGCAGGGCTTGTTATGCAGACGCTTGCCCGCAACCGTTTCGTCGAGCCTTCGACGGCTGGAACCGCGCAATCCGCGGCACTCGGCATACTGGTGGTGACGCTGGTTTGGCCCGATGCATCGCTTGGCTGGAAGGCAGCCGGCGCGGCGGTGACCGCTCTCGCCGGGACATCCGTTTTCCTTATGCTCGCGCATAGGTTGCCGCCGACACAACCTTTTCTCGTTCCGCTGTTCGGATTGGTCTATGGCGGCGTCATTGGCGCCGCCGCGATCTTTGCTGCTTGGCACCTGGACCTTCTGCAGTATCTCGAAGTGTGGATGACGGGGGAGTTTTCCGGCATCCTGCGCGGGCGCTATGAACTGTTGTGGGTTGCGGGCGCACTGGTCGTATTGGCCTGGTGGACGGCCGACCGCCTGACGATGCTTTCGCTGGGCAGGGACGTCAGTATAGGGCTCGGCCTGAATTATGCCGCTATGCTTCGGCTCGGCCTTGTCATCGTCTCGGCCATCACCGCGCTGACCGTGGTCGTCGTCGGTACGATCCCGTTCGTCGGCGTTGTCGCGCCCAACATCGTATCGCGCTTCGCCGGCGAAAACCTGCGCCACACCTTGCCGTGGGTCGCCGGCGGTGGCGCGGCGCTGGTGCTTGCCTGCGATATCATGGGCAGGCTCATCCGTTTCCCCTACGAGGTTCCGGTCGGCACGATCCTCGGCGTCGTCGGGGCGGTGCTGTTCCTCGTCCTGCTGCTTGGCCGAAACAGCAATGACTGAAGTTTTGATGCAACGCGGCCTGGTGCGGCACGAGGGCCGCCTCGCGATGATGGCGGCGGTCGCAGTGCTGGTCGGCGTGGCCTTCATGACGATCGGCCTGCGCGGCGATCTCGCCTTCGTGGTCGAACTGCGCGCAGCGCGGCTGGCTGCGATGGTTCTGGTCGGCGTGGCGGTGGCGGTTTCGACGGTCGTGTTCCAGACCGTTTGCGCCAACCGCATCATCACGCCATCGATCATGGGCCTGGATGCGCTTTACGTCTTCTGCCAGACGGCGCTGGTTTTTGCGCTGAGCGGTTTCGGCGTTGCCGGCATCGATCCGCGCCTGCACTTCCTCGGCAATTTCACGGCAATGACCAGCCTCGCACTGGCGCTGTTCCTGCCGATGCTTCGCCAGCGGTTCGACCTGACGCTGATGCTGCTGACTGGCGTCGTGCTGGGCGTGCTGTTCCGATCGCTGACGACGTTGCTGGCGCGGCTGCTGGATCCGAACGATTTCGCCGTACTGCAGGGTACGGTCTTCGCCAGCTTCAATGCGGTGGAACCCGATCTCCTGCTGTTGGCCGGCCTGATCACCGTGGTGGGTGTCGCCATCGCCTGGCGGGCGCGACATGTTCTCGATGTGCTCGTGCTGGGCACCGACACAGCCATCGGGCTCGGCGTGGCGTGGCGCGGCACGGCTGCCGGGCTGCTGGTTGTTGTCGCCGCGCTCGTGTCGGCGTCGACGGCGCTGGTTGGACCGATGGCGTTTCTGGGGCTGCTGGTGGTTTCGCTCACTGGGCGCATCGTCGGCACCGACCGGCACGCCATCCTTCTGCCGGCAGCCGCGCTCACGGCGATAATCGTGCTCGTCGGCGGCCAGACAATCCTCCAGCATGCTCTGGGCGGGGAAGGCAGCCTCGGCATCGTCGTGGAGTTTGTCGGTGGCATCGTGTTCCTCGCCATTCTATTTGCCGGGGGCCGGCGATGATCGAGATTGCAGGCGTCTCCCTGGCTCTTGGCGGCAGCCGCATTCTGGACAATGTCAGCCTGACCGTGCCGAAGGGCGGCGTCACGGCGCTTGTCGGACCGAATGGCGCCGGCAAGTCCAGCCTGTTGTCGTTGATCGCCCGCCTGCGGCCCCTGCAAAGCGGCCGCATCACCGTCGACGGGCTGCCGGTCGACACGACGCCGAGCCGGCAGTTGGCCAGGACCATGGCCATCCTGCGACAGGATCCCGGCGTCGCAAGCCGCCTGCGTGTCGCCGAACTGGTGGGGTTCGGTCGTTTCCCGCACAACCGCGGGCGGCTGACCGCGAAAGACCGCGAAATCATCGCGGCGTCGCTCGAACAGTTCGATCTCAGCGACCTGGCGCTGCGCTTTATCGACACCTTGTCAGGCGGGCAACGGCAGCGCGCCCTCGTCGCCATGACCTTCTGCCAGGGGACGGATTACATCCTTCTCGACGAGCCGCTGAACAGCCTCGACATGTTTCATGCAAGAAACCTGATGCGGACGCTGAGACGAATCGCCGACGAGCACGGCAAGACGGTGCTCATCGTGCTCCACGACATTAATCATGCAGCCTCGTACGCCGACCGCATCGTCGCGATGAAGGACGGCGCCGTTATCGCATCGGGCGAAACCGGCGACATCATCCGGCCGGATATACTGGAGAGCATTTTTGGCTTCTCGATGCGGGTCGAAAACATCGCCGGTCGGTTGACCGTCCTGCATCACGCCTGAGAATCTGCACCACGCTGAGAATGCTTCCGCGACTGCATCTCTCGAAGAGCGCAGCAGTTACAACGGCTTGCATAACTGGATTTTTATTATCAAGTTTGTTGCCGCAGCGCAACCGATGGGTTAAGGCAGTCCCAACAGGCGCGGTTCGCGCCAGCCGGGGCTACCGTATTCGAGGGGATTTAGCCGATGTCATCAGATCTGTTGCGAGCGCTGACCGTCAGCACCGCGATGTCCATTTTCTTGTGTCCCGACGCGCTGGCGCAGTCTGCCCCCGCCCCGGAGGCGGAAGCCGGAACGAGCACCACCGAAGAAAATGAAGACAGCCAAGCTCCCGCTGGGGGCACGCAACTCGACACCATTCTCGTCGTGGATGTGGGGGCGGGCGCCAACGCGACGGCCGGCGCCAACCTGATCACCATCGACCAGCAGGAGATCGATCGCAAGAAACCGCAGGATTTGAGGGAGGTGTTCTCCGGCGAGCCGCAGATCGCCGTCGGCGGCGCGATCCCCAGCACGCAGAAGATCTACGTCAACGGCGTCGATGAGAACAATCTGGCCGTGACTGTCGACGGGTCACGACAGAACAACAAGGTGTTCCACCACAACGGCACCTATCTGCTCGACCCGGCACTTCTAAAGGCCGCGTCGGTGCAGGCAGGCGTCGCGCCGGCCGACGCCGGTCCGGGCGCACTGGCGGGCTCGCTTGGATTCGAGACCAAGGACGCCGTCGATCTGCTCGAACCCGGCCGCAATTTTGGCGGTTTCGTCACCGGCATATGGGACACCAACAGCGAGACGTTCACCACCGGCGTCAGCGGCTTCGGCCGGCAGGACGGGTTCGAGTATCTCGGCTACATCAACTACGGCCGTGGCGGTAACTTCACCGCCGGCAACGGCCAGGAGATGCTGGGGACCGGCACCGATCTGATCAGCGGGTTGGCCAAGATCGCCTACGAGAGCGTCGAGGGCCATCGTTTCGAGCTCAGCCACGAGCAGGTCCGCGACGACGAACTGCGCCCCTATCGCGCCAATGTCTATATCAACCGCGGCGCGGAGCCTGAAGTCCGGAACTACGATCTGCGCCGCCAGAATACGGTTTTTACCTATACGGACACGTCGCCGGAAGGCTGGTGGGACCCCAAGATCGTACTCGCTTACAGCCGCACCCAAATTGGGACGCTGGAAACGGCCCGCTCCGACGCCAATATCGTGTCGCCGACCGACGGCGCGACCAGCAGCTTCAACGGCAAAGTGGAGAACCGCTTCGCGCTCGACATCGGCAGCGTCACTGCCGGTTTCGACTTCTACAACGACAGGGCGGACCTGGATTATCTCAACTCGACCGAGCCGTTCTTCACGGACGAGCGCGCCACCAATATCGGCGCCTATGCCCAGGCGCGGCTGGAGCCCTTCGACCGCGCCAGGATTTCCATCGGCGGGCGCGCCGATCACCAATGGTTCACCGGCATCGACGACTCGGACTGGAACAACGCCGGCATCAGCGGCAACATTTCGGGTGAGTATGACCTTATGCCAGAGTTCCTGACGGCAAAGGCGGGGACCTCGCATGTCTGGGGCGGTGTACCGCTGGCAGAAAACTACCTGCAGAACCCGGCCTGGACCTATGGCGACGGCCCGGAGCCGGTGACGTCTAACAACTATACGGCCGGCCTGGAGGCGCGCTACAACGGCTTCACCTTCGAGGCGAACGTGTTTCGCACCGACATCAACGACGCGCGCCTGCCGGTGTTCGGACGTGGCGCGCCGGTCCCGGAGGTGACATCGATTCGAACGCTCGATCTCGTTTCCAAGGGCTGGGAAATCGGCGGCCGCTATGATTGGGAGGCCGGCTTTGTCAGTGTGAAATATGCCGACATCAATGCCGACGTCGACGGCAAGCCGGCCGATACCGAGATCGGCCGCTATTTGACGACGCCTCTCGGCCAGATCGTGATGATCGGCGCCGGCTACACATTCGACGATTGGGGCGTCAAAGTCGGTGGCGACATCGAAATCGCCTTGAAGACCGACAGGACCCTGGTGCGGCATCCAACCGACCCGGCAAGCGAGAAGAAGGAACTGCCGGGCTATGAGGTGGTGAATGCCTATGTCGAGTGGACGCCGCCTTCGAAGCCGAACTTCACGCTGCGCGCCGACGCGCTCAACATTTTTGACGAGGCCTATACCGACCGCGCGGCCTACGGGCAGGATTTCGACGGGGTGGCGCCGCACTTTGATCCCGGCCGCTCGTTCCGGCTGAGCGCCACCGCGCGCTTCTGATCCCTGGCAAAACGCCGGCCTCGGCAATCGCCCAGCCGGCTGCAAAAACGATGTCTGCGTTGGCGCCTTCGGAACGGATCGTGCGCCAAAGTGCTACAGCGCCCTTTCGGCATCCATTAGGACGCGCGGCGCTGTCGATGCTCAAGCGACGCCGGCGCGAACCGGTGCTTCGCGGTCCGCCCGTAGCAGGCGCATGTTGCGGGCGTCGTTGGCGAGTATGTTGAAGCAGTCGCCGCCGAACCATTCCAGCGAGGCATCCACCTCCTCGCGCTCGAACAATTCGTCGAGGAATTGCAGATAGTCCACCGCGCCGTCGAAAAGCGCGGTCATGCCCGTCCGCTTTCCGGCCGCGGCATAGACGTTTGCCGGCTCGAAGACGGCGAGGTCGGCACGCGAGCGGACATTTTTCAGATGATAGTGCCGGATATGCGGCAACAGGGCGCGATGCGCGGCGACCGGATCGGCGCCGCCTTCCCAGACGTGCAAGGTGTCGAAATTGATGCCCAGCGCCGGATGGTCGACCTCCTCGAGCAGGCGCTGCGTCGACGACAGCGTATCGGCAAGCGTTCCCGGATGTGTCTCCACCAGTAGCTGGCAGCCCTGGTCCTGCGCCATCATGCAGGCGTCCTTGAGCCGCGCCGACAGTCGCCAGCGCGCTTCGGGCGAGGTGTCCCGGCTTGCCGACTTGCCGGCGAACGTGCGCACCTTGCGGGCGCCCCAGCGGCCGGCCAGGCGGCAGAGGTTCGACGTGGCGTGACGCAGCGACGCCAGATCCTCATCGAGAGGCAGATAGTCGCTGAGCATCGGCACCGAAAGGCCGAACGCCGCCATCCAGTCGGCGTTGCGCTCGGTTATATGCTGCATGTTGCGCGCGTGTGCGCCCCAGAGCTCGATGCCTTGGAAATCGTTCGCCGCCGCCCATCGCGCGATGTCCTCCAGCGACAGCAGGTGATGGCGGAAGGTGATCGTGCAGAGCGACAGCCTCATGCGACGGCGTCTTCGACATCGTGGCGCGGCGCGTGCAGGAGGCCGCGCGTGTCGCACCACGCCCGATAGATTTGGGCAAGGCGGCGCTTCAGCGAGCGCTCCATCGCGTCGAGCATGTCGAGTTTTTCGAATACCCGCGACGCCAGGGCTTCGTCGCCTGTCTGGCTGATTTTCATGATGGCGTAGTGAAGCGCTTTGAATTCCTGGATCAGAGATTCGATGTCGTCGCAGATCGTGTCGAACCCGGCGTTGGAAAGCTGCAGCGATCGCCAGAAAAAGGCGAAGCCATGCTCCAGCGCGTATTTGCGGATCGATATGACCGGCAGCTCGCGCAGCGCCATCGACAACTCGGCCAGTTTCAGGCCGTCGCGGCCTTCCAAGTGCGCCCGAACGACTTCGCGCGTTGCGCGCGTCAGCAGATTGTCGTCTTCATGGAAACAGGCAAGGAAATAGTCGCGCAGATCGACGGCGGACGGTTTCCTGATGTCGGCAGCGTCGAAGATGAAGCCGCCGGCAACCGTCGGCCGCATGATCGCATTGATGACTTTCTGCTTCTCGATCCTGCCTTCCCAGCGGAAATCCGGATCGAGGACCATCCACACCGCCGGATCCTCGGTGTGTTCCAACATCAGATAGTGCGGGAACGGGTTCTGGTTGAACTTATTCTCGCGCTCCGGCAGGTGGAAGAGATCGAGCATGACCATCAGGTACTCGCTCTGCTTCTTGCGATCCAGAAGCTCCAGCATCGTCGCCAGGTTCTCTACCTTGGCTGCGTCCGGCCGATACCATTGGCGGACCTTGGCGCCGTACAGGCGCTCGAACCAATCGCGGAAGAAGTCGTGGTTGATTTCAGGCGCGTGATACGCCAGCCGCCAGCTTTTATCGACGGCGAAACCAGCATCCCAGACGCCGAAGAAGAAAGGTCGATGATCAAGCTGCCTTTGCTTCACCGCGTGGCAGACATTGCTGACGAAGCAATGCACCTTGATGTCGACGAAGTCCTCGCCATGCACGCCGATCCGCTCAACCGCCTCTCTTTCGGCGCGAGCGAGAACAAGTTCCTTTGCCGGCTTAACAAGTGTTCCATTCGGTTCCGAGACGTTGACGAACAGCCGCGCCAGATCGTCCACCGTGTCCAGATCCTGACGGCTGATCACCTCCTCGGGAAGCGCGACACCGTGGTCGAGTTCAAGCGCCAGCATGATCTCGAGAATGAGCACGGAATCGAGATACAGATCCTCGTTCAGCCTGGCTTGCGGCGCGAAGCTATCCATGTGCTGGTTGTCGAGCTTGTCGCGCAGGATCGTTCCGATCGCGTCGAGTATTTGATCGTAGGTCATCAGGCTGCCTCCGTCCGTACCGGCGCGAATTCGCCCGTGCCGTAGCGCACAGCCACGTCGCGCCGGCTGATCTTGCCGTTCGCTTGGCGCGGGATCCGCTCCACCTGGACGATCTCGGTTGGCATCTGGTGTGCTGCAAGCCGCTCGGCGCACCATTGCCGAAGCTGCGACCGGTCGACCGCATGTTCGGCGCTGAACAGAAGCGCGACGCGCTCGCCCGCGAACGCATCCTGCTTGCGGAACACGACGGCGTCGCCAATGCCGCCGAATGTCATGACCACGTCCTCGACTTCCTTCGGATAGACGTTGAGGCCCGAGACGTTGATCAGGTCGTCGAGACGCGACAGGAAGACCAGCATGCCGTCGTCGCGGCGGTAGCCGAGGTCGCGCGTCTCGACGACCACGCCTTTGCGCTCGACGGCAATTTCCTTCGGGTCATTGGAAGTGCCGGCGTCTCGCAACGCGAAGCGCGGCAGCACATAGCCGACTTCATTAGCCGCCTGCACATCCGGGTTGATCGCTATGCAGCCGGCTTCCGAGCAGCCGTACTGCTGGAACATGTGCCTGGACTTGGCCCTGATCTGCCCGAACCAGGGGTCGGGCAAGAGGGTGCCGGATGTCATCGTTGCGTGGATCTGCTCGCCGGCCGGCAATAGCCTGGCGAGCGTGTGAAGGATGGCCGGCGACGAGATCAGATAGGGGCGCTCCGTTTCGCGCAGCTTGCGCAGCAGGAATTTGGGGTTCCCGGTGTCCAGTATTGCGGGCGACTGGCCGCGCTTCAGCGCCACCATTACGCCGCAGATCAAGCCGTAGGAATGGGTGGTTGGACCGGCGATCAACGGCGTCATGTCCTGTGGCTCGACAAATGCCGAGGTGTAGCTCTCGATCTCGTCGTCTATGTCGCGCCAGGCGCGCGCGATGCATTTCGGCTCGCCGGTCGTGCCAGAGCTCATCTGCAACAGCTGTCCAGCTTCGCTGGCGCGCTCCTCGCAGATCGGCTCGCCTTCCAGCCGGTTGTAGAAAAGCAAGTTGCACTTCGCCGTCTCCGCCTGCCGGCGCGCCGCGGCATATGGCGTCGAGGGATGCAGCGGCAGCACGCTGGCGCCGGCCGCGCGCGCGGCAAAGAAGAACGCCAGCCAATCCTGCGCCTCGGAGAAACAGACCGCAAAACGGTCGCCTGCGCGCTTGTCGAGTTGCACCGCGGCCGCAATGCGATCCGCCGCGTCGCGGAAATAGGTTCGATCAAAGACCGTGTCGTTGATAGTGATCATTTTTCTGTCTCCTTACGCGACTGCAAGGCTGTTTGGGATTTCGTGAGCGCATTCGGTGCCCGGTGGCGCGAGCTTGCGTCGCAGCAGCGATTCCGTGCGGATGCGTGGCCGGAACAGGCCAAGCGCGGCCTGCCGGTGTGTCAGTCCGAACTGCCGGCAATGGTCCTGCAACTGCCTGCCGACGCCTGACCAGAAGCTGTCTTCGTCGAGGCCGTAAAAATGCCGCAGCAGATGCGAGATCTCGGCGAGGTTGTAGACGAACAGCGCGTCCAGGCAGAGCTCGCCGAGCAAATCGGCGCTCTCCATCCAGTAGTACTGGTTGGGCGCGGCGTCACGATAGGCGGGATTCAAGGCGAGGAAGTCGGGAACAATGGAGGGATCGCGCAGGAAGCCCGGCGCATATTCGACGCTGTCGTGGAAGTCGCGCATCGCCAGCCTCACTGGCAAGCCATCGCGATGGATCAGGATCAAGTTCTGGCCATGCGCTTCCGTGGCGATGCCATGGCCGACGAGCAGGTGAAACACCGGCATTACCACCGTAGCCACAAGCTTGTCGAGCCAGGCGTCCAGCCCGTACTGCTCGACCCAGTCCGCGACGAACGGCCGGCCGTCACTCTCCAAGCCCATCAGCGCGTTGAGCGGCACCGCGGTTTCGCCGGGCTGGAGGCTGCTCGTAACCTCCTCCCGCCAGATCGCGGCGATCTGTCCTGCCAGCGGTCCTTCCCGATCTGCGATCGTGCCGGCATATTCGGCGAGGATCGTGAGCGGATAGCGCGCCTCGAACAGCGTATCGCTGGCGACAATGTCCTTGAGCCAGCGGCTGATCGACGGCGCGCTGCACACCGAATGCGGCTCGATGATGCGCCTGGCCGACGAGTTGACGAGATTCATGGGCAATTTGAGATTGGCGCGTCGCGGGTGATCGCGATTGAACAGCGTCCGCACGGATTGGCTGGCGCTATAGCGATCGCCGGCATGGCCGAGGAAACCGGCGGAGCCCTCCGCCAGCCAGCGCGACAGCTCCGAGCCCTGTAACGCTTTCCATTGCCAGGGATGCAGCGGCATCAGGCCGAACCGCCTTGCATTGTCGCCGAGCCGGGCACGGCGCTCGTCCAGCAGCGCGTAGGTTTCGGTGCCGAGTTCGTGCATCCAGAAAGCCTGCTCGTCCGTGGGAAACGCCGAGTGCAGACGTTCGGGCGCGACCGCCAGCCAGGCCAGTTGGAAGGCGTTGCCTGCTTCCGGGCCGTACGCCGCGTGGTCGGCGTAATCGAAGCCGGTGCGCGCCTTGAAACACGGATGATAGGGATGACCCTCATCGATCGCGCTGTCGAGTTGCGCAAATGGCAGATCGCGGCGCGGTCTGGGCCGGAGATTGAGCTGGTTCCAGGCGCTGAAATCGAGCGTCCGATCCAGTTCGGACGTGAGTTGCGCGCGCCGTTCGGGGCAGGTGTCTATGCACGCAAGCAGATCGCCGAGCGTCGCCGGGCGCCATTGGTCGGCGCAGCCCCGCTCGATCGTCTCGGCGACAACCCTGACCCGGCCGAAGGCGCCGATCGATCCCTCGCAGCGTATCGAGGCGCCGCCGCAGCGCCATTCGAAGCGGGCTTTCCCGCCGTCTCGCGACACGGCGCAATCGACCAGGCCCTCATAGACCAGGGCTTCCGCGAGCTGGCGCATCACACGCAGCTCGGGGATGCCGTGGAGATCAAGAGGCAATGGCATGTGCCTGCTCCGCGGCGACAAATAGCCCGACACGGCTGAGTGGATTGGGAAAATGCGTGTAGAGGGCGCTGCCGCCCTCGGCCAGCTCATCGACATCCTGCAGCCGGATCGCCAGGTTGGCCTTTGCGGTGATGTGCGGCTTGTCCAGCAGGCTGGTCGCGAATTCCCCGCCTGCGTCAGTAAGCTCTTGCGCCAGCTTCTTGAGCCGCGCACGCAGCATGGCGAGCAGTTCGGCCTCGCTTGCCAGGCCGTCATGCCCGGCGCGAGCGACGACCGAGAAGATCTGATTGACGATGAGGTAGTAGGAGAGCCGCTCGCGAATCTCACGGTCGTCGAAGAAAAGACTGCGGATCTGGACAATGTCGGGCATCAGGCCATACCACCGGGCTCTGAAACTGTTCGAGAGGTAGAACCCCTGGCTGTCGCGATAGAGGTATCGGCTGGGCAGCCCCTGCTGCGACAGGTCAAGCAAGCTGTTTTGCTGATGCGCTTCCAGCGCGACGCCGAACCGATCGTAGAGTTTGACCAGCGGATCGAGCGCACAGTCGAGATAGCATTCGAACCAGCGACGGCACGCCTGCCGCACCGAGATATCATGATCCTGCGCGACGCGCCGGACGACGGTTTCGAACAATGAGCTGTGCCCGGGACGTGGTTCGGCCGTCAGTGCCGAAACGGTGATCACCGGGTCGCCGGCGCGGCCCCGGAACGGGTTTTCGCGGAAGATGACTTCGAAACCGCTCTCGGCCTGTCCGGAAAAATCCAGCGTCAGGTATGCGCTGTCGTGGAGAAAGCCGAGGCGCGGCTCGAACATGTCGATCCCGGCGCGTTCGAACAGGCGCGCCACCGCAACGCCTGCCTCCAATTCGTGCCGCCTGTTGACGCGCTTGGAGTTGGTGATGCGGACGGGCAGCGAGAATTTCGGCATCCAGGCGGCATCATCGCTGTAAACCGTGCGCACCGAAGAAGTCGCCGTGAACACCGGCCCTGCCGGGCCGAGATACCGGATCTGCCCTGAATCCATGAGCGCTCGCACCGCCGGGTCGAGCATCAATGCTTGCGCCTGAAGCGGATGCATGGGCAGGAGCATCTCGCCGTTACCTGCGGCGACCTTGCCGGCGTCATTCCCCAGCAGTGAGCTGACGATCGCGGTCACCGCGGTGCCGGCGGAATCCTCGCGGACAAGGTCGGCAGCGGCGGCGAAATAGGCCAGCTGGAAACCGCCGCGCAATTCGGGGGCATAGACCTCCTGCTGCCAGTTCGACATGCCTTGCAGGCTCTTGGGCGTCGGATGCAGCGGATGTCCGAAATACAGGGATTGCTCCGCGGCTATGAAGCCGACCGATGGCGGCGCCCGATCGGCGGCGTCGAGGTAACGCTTCGTCGCCTGACAGCTCTGAAGAATCCGTTCGAGGAGCTCCACATCGGCTTGTCGGTGCGTGGCCGATCCGGCTTCTCTGGCTCCCAGCACAAGCAGATGCACGGCCAGGATCGGTTCTATCTCGTGCCAGTTCGGACCTGCATCCTGACGCATCCAGATCTGTCCAAACAGGTGCATTCCGCAAAGCGATCGGGATTTCATTTCGATGCGCAGCACGGCATGCCGCGACGGCAGGGAAATCTCCACGCAATCGAAGTTCCGTTCTCCGATGCGGTGGAACACCGGAATCCCGGAATTCAGCTCACGCAAATAACTGTTTGCGAAGGCTCGAAAAATTGCCTGTTCTGCTGCAATCTGATTCTTGTCGATCATTCGTTGCGGACGCCATGTCGCACAGACGCCGGGCAGGCGCTCTGCGCTGTTTCAAAGGTTTTGATGGCGCCGCGCGTGAAGGGCCAGCCTTGCTGCGGCCGCGGCTAAAACTAAACTACGATTGTCATGTTATCCTAGTCAGCTGCGCGGATCAACCTCCGAAGGCGGTCATCTGGGCAATGCCACCGCGGCTCATCTGGACAGTTCGATCTCGGTCGCGATTGCCCTATTAGCCGAAACGGTTGGCGCGGAAGGTTGCAAGCATGGGGTGCGGATTGCTGGAGGCGATTTCTTTGGCCAGCAATTCGCCGACGATCAGTCCAAGCGTGGCGCCGCTGTGGCTAAAGACGACGTGAAGATCGGCGACGGTCTCGACGGAGCCAAGCACCGGCTCGCCATCGCCGGGGATAGGCTTCGGGCCAACGGCGTAGGTTGCGAGTTGGAGCCGCGGATTGCCGTCGAGCACGGCGCTAGCTTCGTCGAGCAGTCCCTTTACGGTTTTGTCGTGCACGGTGTAGGTGCCGTCTGAGTTGACCACGACTTCTTCCTCCGACCATGCCGAATCCAAAACAAGTGCGCCATCCGGCGTCGGGCGCACCGCAACACGCGGCGTATTCAGCACGGCACGGAGGTGGGTCTTGATCGGTTTGGTCTTCAAGAGAAGTGAAATCGGCGTGGCGTCGGGGATATGGACTCCGATCTCCGCAAGCATGCAAGGCGTCGCTGGCCCTACGGCAAGGACGACCGCATCCGCCTCGACCGGCGCACCGTCAGCAGTGACGACGCCACGTGCGCGACCACCTGTGGCAACTATCCGCACGCGTCCTGCGTCCTGAACAAGCTTGCCGCCGCGGGAGCGGAATTCATTGAGCAGCAGATCGATCAAAGAGGGCAGGTCAACCCATCCTTCGCCAGGATTGAAGATCGCGCCCTGCGGGGTGATCGCACTGGCATCGATGCCGGGCGTCACTGCGCCAACTTCGGCAGGGTCGAGCAGAAGCGAGTCATAACCAATATCCTGCTCCAACTGCCACATCGACGCGATCTGGTTCGCCTCATCATCCGCATCCCAGGTGAGGCCGCCGTCAAAGCGAAGCCACGATGCGGTTTCCGGCCTTGTGGCGGCCAGGGTCCGATAACGATCGATGCCTGCAAGCCTCAAGCGGTGATAGGCTGTGTCCGCGCGTCGCGCTGAGTTCAGCCAGGAAAGTGAACGGCCGGATGCACCGTTGGACGGCACGCCGTCGTTGACAATGGTCACATCAAAGCCAAGGCGGGCGAGGTGCAGCGCGGTCGAGGTGCCAAAGATGCCTGCGCCGACAACGACGACATGACGCGGCTTTGGGGATGCAGTCATAGAGAAATCCTTTTACGCGGAAGATGGGCTGGGAGTGTGAGATCGCCACACGCGCGACGGGACTAGTAGTCCGACAGCTTCTTCATGTAGCGCCGGCCCTCGAGCATCGGCCGATCGCGCAAACCGGCCAGCTTGTAGGCAAAACGCCACAGAGTGTCGAAGAAGACCAAAGGCACGAGATAGGGTTTGATGTGTTCGGACATACCGCTGAGGTCGAGTTCGGCTCCATCGAGCACCAGGATGTTTTCCCGGCTGCCGTACTCGATAAGGAAATCGCGGGCGCGTTCGGAAAGGCTCCGCGTCTCGTCCAAACCCAGCAAGACAATGAAGCAAGCATCCTTATCCACGACTTCGAATGGGCCATGAAAGAACTCGTTCGCGTGTATTGCCTGCGAGTCGTACCACTGCATTTCCATGAGCACGCAGATGGCGTAGGAATAGGCCGCACCGTAGCTGGCGCCGCTGGCTAGTGTGTAGATTGCCTCTCGAGGTGCGAAGCGAGGGGCAAACGCCTCGAACCGGTCTGCGTAGGCCCGGTGCGCGCGCTCGATGGCCGGTTGAAGATGGCCCAGGGAGATCAGCAGGTCGTCGGTTAGCCCGCCATCCTCCCGAGCATCGATCAAACCGGCGAGCAGCATGTAGAGCACGCCGTAATTGCTGTAGGCTGCATCGATTGCTTTGCCCGTCGTGTACGAAGCCTGGTAGGCAATCGGGTGGTCGACCGCCCGCGCGAGGGGCGACGTCTGGTCGAGCGTCATGCCGATTGTCGTTGCGCCTCGCGTCCTGGCATGATTGGCCGCCCGCACTGTCTCCTTGGTGGTTCCTGTCTGCGAGCAAAGGACAACGAGCGTGTCAGGTCCCAACCGCCGCGGATCTCGGCAGACGAATTCATCCGCGTTGTAGCTGTCACAGGCGAATGTCCCATTGTGGCGGTCGAGGAAGTATTTGCCTGCCATCATGATCGAGAGCGAGCCGCCGCACGCCACGAGAAAGAGGTGCGAAAACTGCCCGCCCGCGGTGGCGTTCAGAGCGCGTTCTACGTCGGCAGGCAGGGCGGAAATCATGAGCATCCTCGTCTCGCTGACAGAGTTGGGGTCGGCGCGCAATTGACAGGTAGCAGTCATTGTGCGAACGTTATCACATCCTATAAGCTGAAAGTCCTGCAATGGTCAAGATTGCCGCGATGGGCGATAACGTGGTCGATTGCTACCTTGATCGCGGCGAGATGTATCCTGGCGGAAACTGCCTCAATGTTGCAGTCCACCTGAGCCGCTTCGGCGGGCAGTCGGCCTATGTTGGAGCGATCGGAAAAGACCGGGCTGGGGACCTGATCTGCACCGCACTGGCGTCGGAGCGCGTTGACATCACCCGATTGCGGCGCCTCGAAGGGCCGACCGCTTACTGCCTCATAGGTCACCACAACGCCGATCGGATTTTCCTGGATTTCGACCTCGGTGTTTCGATGTTCACGCCGACGCATGAAGATCTGGATTTTCTCTCAGGCTTTCAGGCCGTGCATATCGGCCAGTCCAGCGGATTAGACCCGTGGATTGCCTCAGTGTCAGGTAACTCTCTATTATCTTATGATTTTTCTACGCGACGGGAACCGGAGCACCGGCGCAAGATTGGACCTTTTTGCTATCTGGCTTCCGTCTCAGGGGATGGTCTCGACGACAAGGAATTGGCCGCAGTCGTATCCGAGCTGCTTGCATGTGGTTCAAAGTGGGTTTTGGTGACTCGCGGTCGAGCCGGCGCGGTGCTTCACAGAGACTCTGTCTCCTACCACACTCCGGCGCGGCTGGTCGAACCCGTCGACACCTTGGGCGCGGGCGACACCTTCATCGCCCGAATGCTACTCGGCCTGCTTAACGAAGAGGCGCCTCAGGACATTCTCCGCCATGCCGCAGAGGCGGCGGCTGCAACCTGCCAGTACTACGGCGCGATCGGCCATGCGTCAGCAATAGATATCGGGAACATGACGCCCGAGATCCTTAGCGGGGCCCGGCACGCTCCACCCGGGAAAGCTGTCTAGCTGCGAAATTCTCCGAAACAATTGACGCAAGGAACGGATAATGCTAGGGGAAGTGATAACGTTCTCATCCGCTCAACGAAACGCCGCCTAAGAGCATTTTTGATGGATCAGACGTCGAGTGGAACCGCAAGGCCGGGTTCGGCCGATTAAGAGGAGAAGACATGCAAACAAATTCGAGCAGGCGCCACCTGGTGAAATGCGGTCTGGCGCTGACCGTCGCGTTGGTGACAGGATTTGGCACATTGGCCTGGTCCACGAAGGCAAAGGCGAGCGACAACCCCTACAATCTAATCGACCCGATGGCGATCAGCGTCGGAACGATGGGCGATGCGAAGCCCTACGTCTTCACCGACGCCAATGGAAACTTCACCGGCTTCGATGCTGAACTCTTCCGCGACGTGGCGCGCCGGCTCGGGTTCAAGGAGGAGCAGATTGTTTTCACCGGCCAGGAATTCTCGGCGCTGCTGCCATCCGTCGCCAACGGCCGCTTCGACGTCGCTGTCGCCGCGATTGGCACGACTGCGGAGCGCAAGAAGACCGTGGATTTTAGCGACGGATATATCGCCGGCTATCTGTCGATCATTTCGGCCGATCCGGCTCTGACGAGCAATGAGAGCACCGCCGGAAAGCGCATCGGCGTCATCCAGGGGACGCTGCAGGAAATCTATGCCGAGAAGAATCTGAAGGGCGACATCGTCAAGTTCCCCGATAACAACACCGCAGTGGCGGCGCTGAACAACGGGACGATCGATGGCCATTTCACCGACTATGAGTCGGCCAAGCAGTATGTAGAACGCTACAAGAACCTGAAGATAACAATGAACGTGCCGTCTTTCGATGCGCCAGCTGGGTTCGTCGTCAAGAAAGGCAACGACGCCTTCCGCGAGGCACTGAACAAGGCGCTGCGCGAGGCCATGGATGATGGCACTTGGAAGCGGCTGCACGAAAAATGGTTCGCGGGCACCCCGATGCCGGATCAATATCTGCCCAAGAAGTGAGTTCGAGCGACTTTGCTGTGTTTCCGGCCGGGCCCGTGAGCAACGGTGCCCGGCCGAGTTATAGATGGACCTGATATGAGCTGGTTCGATACCTTCTCCCGCAGCTTCCTTGATTTCCAGGCGATGGCAGACGTTCTGCCAAACATGGTGATGGTCGGCCTCAAGAACACCCTGATCCTTGCCGTCGCCTCGACGTTTTTCGGGACGCTGATCGGTATCGTCCTCGCCGTGATGGGGATTTCCGAAAACCGGCCGCTGAAACTCCTCGCACGGGTCTACACCGATATCTTTCGTGGGCTTCCCGCCATTGTGACTATTCTAATCATTGGCCAGGGCTTCGCGCGGTTGGGCCGCGATCTGTTCGGTCCATCGCCTTATCCGCTGGGCATTCTGGCACTCAGCCTCATTGCCGGCGCCTACATCGGAGAAATTTTCCGGGCCGGCATTCAGAGCGTCGAGCGTGGTCAGATCGACGCCACCCGCACTCTCGGAATGACGTATGGCCAAGGCATGCGCCTGGTGGTGATCCCGCAAGGCATCCGCCGCGTCCTGCCGGCACTGGTCAACCAGTTCATCGGCAACGTCAAAGACTCCAGCCTGGTCTATTTCCTTGGCCTGCTCGCCTCCGAACGCGAACTGTTCCGTGTCGGCCAAGACCAGGCCGTGCTGACCGGCAATTTGTCACCACTCTTGCTGGCCGGCGTGTTCTATCTCGTGATCACGGTGCCGCTAACCCACCTCGTCAACTACATCGACGCGCGCATGCGCGTCGGCAAGCGTATCAGCGGCGTGCAGAGCGGCCTCAAGGAAGTCGCCGAGCTGGCTGACGCAGGTTTGCCGGGCGCAGCGAAGTCGCCCGCACGCTTCAAGGGTGGCAGCATCGAGGTCAAGAATATCGACATGGCCTACGGCGCCGTCCAGGTGCTCCATGACGTCAGTCTGAAAGTGGAGCCCGGGACGGTCACCTGCCTGATCGGCCCATCCGGCTCAGGCAAGTCGACCTTGCTGCGTTGCCTCAACCGCCTCGTCGAGTGTCGAGCCGGGGACATCCTGCTCGATGGCGAAAGCATCTACAGCCAGACCCCTGACCAGCTTCGGCGGCGTGTCGGCATGGTTTTCCAGCAATTCAACTTGTTCCCCGACCGCAGTGCGCTCGCCAACATCACCCTGGCGCTGCGCAAGGTAAAAGGCATGTCACGCGAGGAGGCTGAGCGCGCGGCCTTGGCGAGGCTGCATGAAGTCGGACTTTTGGAGCGAAAAGACCATCGGCCGGCAAATCTTTCGGGCGGACAGCAGCAGCGGGTGGCCATCGCGCGAGCCCTGGCCCTCGAACCCGAAATTATGCTGTTCGACGAAGTCACCAGCGCCCTCGATCCGGAATTGGTGAAGGGTGTCCTGAATTTAATGGCCGACCTCGGACGGGGCGGGATGACGATGGTCGTCGTTACGCACGAGATGAACTTCGCTCGCAAGGTTGCAAACCAGGTCGTATTCATGGACGAGGGACGGATTGTCGAGGCAGGGCGACCAGCGGACCTTTTCGACAATCCGCAGAGCCCACGTCTTCGGCGCTTTCTGTCTGAGGTGCTCTGATTGCAATAGTGTGTGCAACGGCGAGTGCTGCTGTTTTCGGGCTTGCGGGGCGGGCCTAACTGCCACTAGCTCGTCGTTACGACGCACGAATGGGCGGCGGGGCTTGCTGAGTGGTTCAAAGATCGTCGAAAAACGCAACCATCATAGAGGTTGCTCGCCGGGCCGGGGTCAGTTCCGCCACGGCGGGGCGTGTGCTTGGCGACTATGGCTACAGCAGCCCCGAGGTTCAGGAGAAGGTGCGCGCCGCCGCAACAGCGCTGGGCTATCGCCCCAATCGCCTGGCAAAAGGTCTGATCACCGGTAAGACGCAGACTATCGGAGTTGTGGTCGGCGACATCGAAAGCCCATTCTACGCGAGCGTCTTGCGTGGAATAGGGGATGTCGCGCGCCGTGGCGGCTTCGGGGTTATCGTTACGAATAGTGACGAAAATGCCGAACTCGAGCGAGAGGCAGTGCAACTGCTGCTGGAAAAACAGGTCGACGGTTTGATCGTCTCGTCGACCTTCGCGGATCAGCCGGATCATCTTCGTGAGGCAGTCGCGGCCCGCTGTCCCGTGGTGCAGTTCGACCGCATCGTGGCGGGCCTGGAAACCGATACCGTGGTGGTCGACAACGTGTCTGCAACGCGCAGCAGCATCGCTGCAATGATTGAGGCCGGACACAGCCGCATCGGCATACTGGCCGAACTAGGTCCGGGCCAGCGCGATGATGTCGGCTCGTTTGTCGCGAACGCTGACCTCTCCAGCGCCGAGGTTCGATACCACCATCCAAGCTGGCAACGGCTGTTGGGTTATCTGGAAGCCCATCGTGCCGCAGGAATCGAGCCGGATCTGCCGTTGATCCGCCGCGTGACGGTCTATTCCAGCGAGGCGGCCCGCAAAGAGGCGCTCGATCTGCTGACGATGCGCAATGCGCCGTCCGCCCTATTCACTGCCGACGGTGTGATGTCGACAGGCGTTCTGGAGGCGACTTCCGCACTGAAGCTTGCGATTCCAGGAGACGTTTCGCTGCTTTGCTTCGACGATCTCGACTGGATGCAGTTCGTGGCACAAGGTATCACAGCCATCGCGCAACCCGCCCATTTGATCGGAGCGGCGGCGGCGGAGCTTCTCTTGAAGAGGCTGGCGGAGGCCACCTTACCTTTCGAGCACCGTGTCCTGGCGGCCCGCTTGGTGGAGCGCAATTCGATTGCCGTGCATGTCTAAGGCTGGACGATCTGAAGTCCCCTGAGAGGGGAAGAAGGCCCGTCCCTGACATTCAATCCCTGCCTGCCTTGACCTACAACGGTCGTAGGTCATTCAGGAAAGCATCGCCAGGTCAGTTGAAACCGCTGACCTGAGCTTGCCTGGCGGTTCATTCACCAACACTGGCAACCCTAACGGCTTCGGCGCCGGTCCTCGTGAACGAGGACAGCCGCTGCGATGGCGGCGCTTGTCGTCTCGGCCGGGCGGGTGCACGAGCAGTTGTGAAATATATTTCTGTATGTGAATTTTATTGACACTCGAGCCAACTGCTGCGAATGATCAACCGCTGGGCCTCGGGAGGAGGTTCGGCCTCATCAACCACAAGCGGCGGCACGCAAGTGTCCGACCGCCCAATTGACCAGGCTTCGGCCGAGGGAGGACTCTTGCGCAAATTTTTGAGCATGCTCGCCATTTCGGCAGCCGCCACCACAGTATTGGGGGCAAGCCACGCCGCTGCCCAGGCCGCTAACCCGTTCAAGTGCGAGCCGGGTGAAAAATACGTCATGAACGTCATGGTTTCCGGCGTCGAATATTGGTTCCCGGTCTACGAGATGTTCAAGCAGGCTGGAAAACAGTTCGGCTGCGAGACCGAATATACCGGGACCCCCGAATACGACGTGAACAAGCAAATAGCGACGTTCGACCAGGCGCTGGCTCAGAAGCCGGCTGGCATCCTGGTCCATCCGATGAACTCCGATCCCTTCATCGAGCCAATCAATCGGGCCATTGAGCAGGGAACGGCAGTAGTCACATTCGCCGCAGACTCGCCCAACTCCAAACGAGTATCCTACATCACCTCCGACAACGTCGCCGAAGGCACCTATGCTGCCGATGCAGTCGCCAAGGCGATGGACGGCAAGGGCGAATACGCGGTCCTCGAAAACCCCGGGCAGGACAATCACGACAAGCGCATTGCCGCGTTCATCGCCCGCATGGAAGCCAAATGGCCGGATATGAAGCTCGTCGGCCGCGCTGCGTCGAACCAGGATGCGACGAAGGCCTATCAGGCCGTGCTCAGCCTTGCTCAGGCGCATCCCGATCTGGGCGCGGTGTTCATGCCGGAAGCCAACTCGGCAATCGGCGCAGCTCAGGCCGCCAAGGAAGGCGGCGGCAAGATCCGGGTCATGCTGGCCGACGTCAACCCCAAGATCCTCGACATGATCAAGGCCGGCGAAATCTTTGGCTCAGTCAACCCGAACCAGGGCATGCAGGGCTATATGGGGTTCATGCTGCTGTGGCTGGCCAAGCATCCTGAACTGATCGATCCGATGAACGACGCCCGGCGGTCGGGCTTCAACGGCATGAGCGTGCCCTTCGTCGACAACGGCTTTTCCATCGTCACCGCGGAAAATGCCGACGATTTCTATTGGGACGCCTACCTCAAGCGGCGCGGCACCAAGGGCATCGAGGAATAAGGCCCGCCGCTTCTGGAACTCCTTCGGAATGCTAGACCGGACGGGGCGCGTTCGCCCCGTCGACCCCGGCCATATCATCAATTTCAACGCTGAAGGGGGACGGAGTGACTGCCGCCGCCATTCTTGAAATCCGCGACATCTCGAAATCGTTCGGCGCCATCAAAGCGCTGACCGGGGTCGATTTCACGCTGCAGCGTGGCGAAATTCATGCGCTGTGCGGCGAGAACGGTGCGGGCAAGTCCACGCTGATGAATATCATCGCCGGCATTGTGCAACCCGACGAAGGCGCCATTCGTCTCGAAGGCAAGAACGTCACCATCTCATCGCCATCCGCCGCGCAGCGGCTTGGCATAGGCCTCGTCCATCAGGAAATCGCACTCTGCCAGGATGCCACGGTGGCCGAGAATATCCTCATGGCGGCCGTCAACAATCGGCGCGTGCCGCTGATGAATTTTCGCCGGCTCTACGCCGATGCGCAGAAGATAATGGACCTGCTGGCACCGATCCCGGTCGAGACGCCAGTCGCCGATCTTTCTATTTCCAACCAGCAACTTGTGGAAATCGCCAAGGCGCTGACGCTCGAATGCCGGGTGCTGATGCTCGACGAGCCGACGGCCGCGCTGACCGAGACCGAGGCGCAGCGCCTTTTCGCAATCGTCCGCGATCTCAAGGCGCGCGGAATTTCAATCATCTACATCAGCCATCGCATGGCGGAGGTCTTCAGCCTGTCCGACCGCGTCACGGTGTTTCGTGACGGCAGATACGTAGCGACCGATTCTATCGCTTCGGTCACTCCCAATGATGTCGTGCGCAAGATGGTCGGGCGCGAAATCACGCAGCTCTATCCGCAAAAGCTCTCGCCTGAACGGCGTACCGACCGCCCTGTGCTGTCGGTCGAAAATCTCTCCTATCGACAGGGTTCCGCTGGCGTCAGTTTCACGCTTCGAGCAGGCGAAATTCTTGGCGTTGGCGGGTTGATTGGCGCCGGTCGCAGCGAGATGGTCCAGACCGTTTGCGGCTTGCGCCCGAAAGTGTCGGGATCGGTCGAACTCAATGGCGAGCCGGTCAGCATCAGGACCTACAGCGATGCGGTGCGCGCAGGCCTCGTCTACCTCTCGGAGGACCGCAAGGCATCGGGCCTGTTCCTCGACCTGTCGGTTGCATCCAATATCTCCGCGCTCGACCTTCGGAAGCTGACCACGCCGCTTGGGCTGCTCGATCGCCGCGCCGAGAAAAAGCAAGCCACCGACCTGGTCGTGCGCCACGGTGTGCGCATGGGCGGCATCGAGACACAGGTGTCGACCCTCAGCGGTGGCAACCAGCAGAAAGTCGCCATCGCCAGGCTTCTGTCGGTCGGCCCCAAAGTGGTCATTCTGGACGAACCCACACGCGGGGTCGATGTCGGCGCCAAAGTGGAAATTCATCGCCTGCTGCGCGATCTCGCCGAGCGGGGCGTCGGCGTCATCGTGATTTCATCTGAGCTTCCGGAATTGATCGGACTGAGCGACCGGGTGCTTGTCATACACGAAGGTGCCATCGTCGGCGAACTGGGGGCTGACGAATTGACCGAAGAGGCAATCATGCTGCTGGCTTCGGGTCTCCGGCAGCAACGATCAAACGCAAGGCAGGTTCAGAATGTCGCTTAGACAGACCGGAGGAACCCTCATGGACGCTGAAATCAAGGCGAGCGCCCCCGGGCTTGGCGGGCGCAACTGGCTGCGTCTTGGGTCGATGCGCGAGGCGGGGCTGATCGCTATCATGCTGGCGCTGTGCATCGCCATGACATTCGCTTCGCCGCATTTCCTGACTTGGGGAAATTTCCGCGCCATGCTGATGAGCTTCTCCATTGAAGGCATCGTCGTGGTCGGCATGACGATACTCCTCATTGTCGGCGGCATCGACCTTTCCGTCGGGTCGGTGGTCTGCTTCTCCATGGTCGTCTCAGGCGCTCTGTTCCTGATGGGTCTGGACCCGTGGACCGCGAGCCTCATCGGCATAGGCGCCAGCGCGCTGATCGGCGCGGTGATGGGCTTCTTCGTGACCGTTATCGGGCTCAATCACTTCATCACATCGCTGGCGGCGATGGTGATCGTGCGCGGTCTCTGTCTTGTCATCACCAAGGGAACCCCGCTGTCGCTGTTCACCCTGCCGCCCGGGTTCAAGGCGATCGGCCAGGGCAGCTTCGGCAATGTGCCTTATGTCATCGTCATCTTTGTTGTGGTCGTGGCCATATTCGATTTTCTGCTTCGGCGTGCCACGGCCTTCCGCAAGGTCTTTTATACCGGCAGCAACGAGAAGGCGGCCCAATTTTCAGGCATCAAGACCAAGCAGGTCAAATTCTGGGTCACGGTTCTCTGCTCCACCCTCGCGGGCTTTGCCGGCGTCATCTATATGTCACGCTTTGGCGCTGCGACCCCGACCTTCGGCGCTGGCATGGAGCTCAACATCATCGCCGCGGCGGTGATTGGCGGAGCATCGCTCAATGGCGGCTCGGGCACCATCTTCGGCGCCATACTGGGCATGGCGCTGCTCTCGGTCGTCACAAGCTCGCTGATCCTGCTCGACGTTTCCGTCTATTGGCAGGACATGATCAAGGGATGCATCCTGCTCGCGGCGGTATCGATCGACCACTTCCTGCACCGCAGGAAGTCCTGAGCAGCAGCACGAGAGTTGAGCATCCATCATGTCACCACCCAATTCGCGGGACGACGTCACGATCGTCCGCCAGATGTATCAGGCGCTTGTGCTTCATTACATGGAAGCCAAGACGCAGGCGGAAATCGCCAAGGAGCTCGGCATCTCGCATGCGACCGTCAACCGCCTCATCAAACGCGGTCATCAACTCGGGCTTGTCGAGATCAAGATCAAGTCGCCGGTCGAGCAACTGATCGACATCGAGGCGCGACTTGTCGCGATCGGTGGACTCCAAAGGGCCGTCGTCGTCCCCTCCGTTTCGGACAATCCGCAGACTGCGCTTCAGCGTGTCGGTGAGGCCGCAGCCAGGCTGGTGCTCGAGACGATCAAGGACGGCGACACGATTTCCATCACCGGGGGCAAGGGGGTGAGTGCCGTCGTCGCCGGCCTCAAGCCGAGCCGCAGCTACGACGTCGAGGTTGTTCCCGCGACCGGCCTGGTCCAGGGCAAGCATTACACCGACGTCAATCATGTCGCGTCTCTGATGGCCGACAAGCTCGGCGGGCGCGCCTATCAGATTCACGCGCCGCTGTTTGCCGACAGCCCGGCCCAACGTGACATGCTGATGGGCGTCCGGGCCGTTTCGGACGTCTTCAACAAGGCGCGCGAAGCAACGCTTGCGGTCGTCGGCATCGGCTCCATCCTGGCCGACGATTCGAGCTACTACGATCTGCACCCGTCCTCGAGCGCCGACCGGCTGGCCATCGAGCGCTCGGGCGCGGCGGGCGAACTGCTCGCCCATCTCATAGACGGCGACGGCAAGCTCGCCGACTACAGCCTCAACCGCTCACTGGTCTCGCTGACGCTCGAGGAATTCGCGACCATTCCGCAGTCGATCGGGGTCGCAAGCGGCGCCAGCAAGGTGGTCCCGATCCTCAGTGCCATGCGCGGCTCTCACCTAGACACTCTCGTCACCGACGAAACCACCGGCTTGAAGATCCTCGAGCTCGCCGAAGGAAATGCAGCATGAATACTCGACAAATCACCCGCTCAATCGGCAAGTCCGGCGTTGTAGCTTCGGCGGTGGGACTCGGCACCTGGGCCATCGGCGGCTGGATGTGGGGTGGCACGGATGAAGCAGAATCGATCGCCGCCATCCAGGCCTCCTTCGATGCCGGCGTTTCGCTGATCGACACCGCGCCGGCTTACGGTCTTGGCCGCAGCGAAGAGATCGTCGGCAAGGCCATCAAGGACCGGCGCGACCGCGCGGTCATCGCCAGCAAATGTGGCCTCAACTGGCATTCGAAAAAGGGCAACCATTTCTTCGATCAGGATGGAACGCCGGTGAACCGATATCTGGGCGCCGACGGCATCGCTTATGAAGTGGAACAGAGCCTGCGGCGGCTCGGCACCGACTATATCGATCTCTACATCACCCACTGGCAGGACCCGACGACACCCATTGCCGAAACAATGGAAGCGCTCGAACGCCTCAAATCCGCTGGCAAGATCCGCGCCATCGGCGCCAGCAATCTCAATCCTGCCGAGCTGCAGCAGTATGTCGCCGCTGGCCAGCTCGACGCGATCCAGGAAAGATATTCGATGCTGGATCGCGAGATCGAGCAGACATTGCTGCCGATCGCGCGCCAGCATCAAGTTGCAGCACTCAGTTACTCGTCGCTTGCACTTGGCCTGCTCTCAGGCGCCATCGATCCGGCGCGTGAGTTCAGCGGCGACGACCAGCGCAAGGACAATCCGCGCTTCTCTCAGGCTAACCGGCGCAAGGTAGCTGCGTTGAAACATGCCCTGGCCCCGGTCGCGGAGGTCCACCAGGCAAGCATGGCGCAGATCGTCATCGCCTGGACGCTGGCGCAACCCGGCATCACCTTCGCGTTGTGTGGAGGGCGAAACGCGACGCAGGCGCTCGACAACGCCAGGGCAGGGGAGATTTTACTGAGCGCCGCGGAACTGGGGGCCATCGATGCGGCGGTGGCCGGGCATCTCGTAGCGATAGACGCGTGATCGAAAGCGCGTCCTGAGATGAATCGCATCCAGACGATCGCCGGCTTGCGCGAGAACCCCGATGTTGACGTCCTCGTCATAGGCGGCGGCATCAACGGCATCAGCGTGTTTCGCGAACTCGCTTTGCAGGGCGTCGATGTGCTGCTCGCCGAAAAGGGCGATTATTGTGGCGGCGCCAGCGCAGCGCTCTCGCGCATGGTTCATGGCGGCTTGCGCTACCTTGAAAACGGCGAGTTCAAGCTGGTCCGCGAATCTCTGCTCGAACGCGATCGGCTATTGAAGAACGCGCCGCATTACGTTGCGCCACTGCCAACCACAGTGCCAATCTTCGACCTGTTCTCAGGCATGGCAAATGGCGCATTCCGCTTCCTTGGGCTGAGCCGTCGTCCGGGTCGGCGCGGCGCATTGGTCATCAAGACCGGCCTGGCGATGTATGACTTCTTCACCGCCGCCCGGCGTATCGTCCCGACGCACAAGTTCAGGAGCCGCGCTGAAACACTCAAGGTCTGGCCTGCAATCAATCCTGCTATCCGCAATTCGGCGACATACTATGACGCCTGGGTCAGCCACCCCGAGCGGCTGGGTACCGAGATGCTGCGCGACACCATGAACGAAAAGCCATCCGCTCGAGCGCTCAACTATGCACGTGTATCGCTTGGTGACGCGAGCCTTGCGCTCAACGACGGACTGTCTGGCGAAACGATCGCTGTGAAGCCGCGGCTCGTCGTCAACGCCACAGGCGGCTGGATCGACCTGACCAATTCGGCTATCGGAGCCGTTGCGCCGAAGCTGATGGGCGGCACCAAAGGTTCCCATCTGATCGTCGATAATCGCGAGCTTCACGACGCGCTCGACGGCCACATGATCTATTACGAGAACGAGGACGGCCGGATCTGCATCCTGTTCCCCTATCTCGGCAATGTGCTGGTCGGCTCGACGGATATCCGTGCCGACGATCCCGACCAGGCGCGCTGCGAGGACGACGAGCGGCAATACATCAGGCAATCCCTGTCCTTCGTGTTTCCCGGGATCGAGATCGCTGATTCCGACATCGTCTTTCAGTTCACCGGGGTGAGGCCGCTACCGATAAGCCAGGTCAGTTTTACCGGGCGCATTCCCCGCGATCATTTCTGCGAGCTCATCGAGGGCGGCGGTATGGTGCCGCCGACGCTGTGCATGATCGGCGGGAAATGGACAACCTTCCGGTCGTTCGGCGAACTGGCAGCGGATATTGTGCTCGAGCGATTGTGCCGACAGCGCATCGTCGGCACCGAAAACATGCCGATCGGCGGCGGCCGGCATTTTCCCATGGCCCCCCAAAAATGGTGCGCAGAAGGCGCGGCGGCGCATGGCCTGTCGCTTGACCGTATGCGCAGCCTCTTCGAGCGCTACGGCACCATGGCGGACGCCGTCGCCGCCTATTTGGCAGCGGGACAGGACGAGCTTTTGCCTGGCAGCGACTACTCGGCCCGGGAAATTCAGTATCTCATCGCCAATGAATATGTCGAACAGCTGGAGGACCTGCTGCTCCGCCGCACGACAATCGCCATCACCGGTGCTCTCTCTTCCGATCTTCTCGACGCGGTTCTCGATATTCTCGCTGTCGAAAAAAGCTGGGACGCTGCGCGCAAAGCATTCGAGCGCGCCGATTTCCTTGCCCTGTTGCAACGCCAGCATGGCGTCGATCTCGACCAGCTATCGCAAAAAGACCAAGGAAGGAGCGCCGAATGCGCATCAACAAGAAAGTCCGCATGAACCGGCTGTTCGGCGGGGCGCGCTGTCTCGACGTCGCGATCGACCATGGCGTATGCAACGAGCCGACGTTCCTGGAAGGGCTGGAGGATATGGCTGGCGTCGTCGCCCAACTGGTCGCCGCGGGACCGGACGCCATTCAGATGAATTATGGCCAGGCCGATCTGCTGCAGTCCCTGCCTGGCAAGGACAAGCCGGCATTGGTCATGCGCATAGACATGGGCAATCCATACAACAAAACCCGCCATCGCTCGATGTGGGCCATCCTGCAGAACGAAGCCGAGCCGCTGATCGGCGCGTTGGAGATGGACGCGGCCTGCGTGGTCGTCAATCTGTTCATGCTGCCCGACGAGCCGGACCTGTTTCGGCAATGCGTCCACAACATTGCCAGGGTTCGCGCCGACTGTGAAAGATATGGCTTGCCGCTGATGATCGAGCCGCTGGCAATGCTGCCCAATTCAGAACGCGGAGGCTACATGGTCGACGGCGACCCCGAAAAGATCGTCACCCTGACCCGGCTCGCCAGCGAGATGGGCGCCGACATCATCAAGGCGGATCCGACCACCGATCCGAACGACTTCCACCGGGTGGTGGCGGCGGCACGCTGTCCTGTCCTTGTGCGCGGTGGGGGCAGGGAGGATTTGCGCGCCGTCTTCGACAAGTCGGCGGCGCTGATGGCACAAGGCGCAGCCGGCATGGTCTATGGCCGCAACATATACCAGCATTCCAACCCTCGCGCCGTCGTGAGAGGATTGATGGCGATCATCCATGAGAATGCCGACGGCGCGGCGGCCTGGGAGCTCTACCAGCAAGACTAATCTTTGCAGCTTGGGAGGAGCTTCAATGCAGCGATACATTCTTGGTCTTGATGCGGGCAATACCGTCATCAAGGCCATCATCTTCGACACCGCAGGTCGCGAGCTGGCACTTGCCACTCGCGACAGCCGTTCCTGCATGCCAAAGCCCGGCCATGTCGAGCGGGACCTCGGCGAATTGTGGCGCAACGCCGTCGAGGTCATCCGCCAGTGCCTTGACCAGTCGGGCATCGACGCTGGCGACATTGCCGTGATCGGCTGCGCCGGCCACGGCAATGGGCTCTACGCGCTGGATCGCGGCGGCGACCCGCTGCTTGGCATCCAGTCGCTCGACACGCGCGGCGTCGGCATCGTCAGCGAATGGGCTGCCGCAGGCGTTGGCGACCGGACCTATGTCCACTGCCTGCAACGGCCCTGGGCGGCGCAGACGCCGACTCTGCTGGCGTGGCTCAAGCGCCATGATCCGACACTTTTTGCCAAAATAGGCACCGTCTTCCTGTGCAAGGATTTTATCGTCAACCGCCTCACCGGCGCGCGCTCGACCGAGACCTCGGATATGTCGGGCTGCGGGCTTTTGGAGATGCCTGGCCGATGCTACGAGCCTCAGTTGCTGGCCGCCTATGGTCTCGACGATTGCATGGAACTGCTGCCGGACGTGCTGGAAGCCTCCGACATCGCCGGCCATGTCACGCGCGATGTCGCCGCTGCCACCGGCCTTCTTGCGGGCACGCCTGTGGTGGCCGGCCTGTTCGACGTTGTCGCCAGCGCCATCGGTTCGGGCGTCACCAGCACCGGCGCCGCCTCGATCATTGCCGGCACCTGGAGCATCAACCAGGTTATCACCCAAGAGCCGATCCGCGATCCGTCGATGTTCATGCTGTCGACGTTCGATCCGGTGCGCTACCTCGCCATCGAATCGAGCGCCACTTCGGCCGCAAATCTCGAGTGGATCGTGCGTGAGTTCTTCGAGCATGCGCCGCCGGCAGGCGCATCGCCATTCGAGATCTGCAGCGAGCTTGTTGCTTCCGTCGATCCCGTGGGAGACATGCCGATCTACCACCCCTTCCTTTACGGCTCGCAGCAGAACGGCAAGGCGCGTGCCGGTTTCTACGGCATCGCCGGCTGGCACACGCGGGCGCATATGCTGCGCGCACTGTTCGAGGGCGTCGTCTTCGAGCACCGGCGCCATGTCGAGACGCTGCGTCGAGCGGGAGCCATTGTCAGCCAGGCGGTTCTTTCGGGCGGCGGCTCGCGCAGCGCCGTCTGGCCGCAGATATTCGCCGATGTGCTTGATGTGCCGGTGACCGTGGCGCGCAGCCGCGAGACAGGTGCGCTGGGAGCTGCAATTGCAGCCGGGACAGGCGTCGGCTTGTTTGTCGATTTCTCTGCGGGCGCCGCCGCGATGACCGCGCCCGACCGCTGCTACCAGCCCAATTGCGCGATCGCACCGGTCTATGAGCGGCGCTATCGTCTCTATGGTGAGATCAACAAGGCCATGGGTCCGCTATGGGACAGGATGGCAAGCGAACGGACGTCCAATTGACACAGACCGCTGCCGATTTTGGACAGTACGACTTCATCATCGTCGGCGCGGGTTCAGCCGGCTGCGTGCTGGCCAACAGACTGTCGGCCAATCCAGGCATGCGCGTGCTGCTTCTGGAAGCCGGCGGCAGCGATCGCTATCACTGGGTCAACATTCCCATCGGCTATCTCTACTGCATGGGCAACCCGCGCACCGATTGGCTGATGAAGACCGAGGCGGAGCCCGGGCTGAACGGTCGTGCGCTCAACTATCCGCGCGGCAAGCTTCTGGGCGGCTGCTCGTCGATCAACGGCATGATCTACATGCGTGGCCAGGCGGCCGACTATGATGGTTGGCGGCAAGCCGGGAATCTCGGTTGGGGCTGGGATGACGTGCTTCCGTATTTCCGCAAGTCCGAGGACCATTTTGGTGGCGCCAACGACCTTCACGGCGCCGGTGGCGAATGGCGCGTCGAGCGCCAGCGCCTGTCGTGGCCAATCCTGGATGCCTTCCGCGATGCTGCCGAGGAACTCGGCATCCCCCGGACCGAGGATTTCAACGGCGGGACCAACGAAGGGTCGGGCTATTTCGAGGTCAACCAGAGGAAAGGCGTGCGCTGGAATACCTCTAAGGCGTTCCTGCGCAGCGCGCTGCGACGCCCGAATTTGCGCGTCGTCACCGGCGCCGAGACCGAGATGCTGGATTTCGACGGAGCTTGCGTTACCGGCGTTGTCTTTCGCATGGGCGGCCAACTGCATCGTGCGCGGGCAGGCGAGACGATCCTTGCCGCCGGCGCGATCAATTCGCCGAAGCTGCTCGAGCTTTCCGGCGTCGGCCGACCTGCCGTGCTTGGCGCAGCAGGACTCCCGGTTCGCCACGCGTTGGAAGGCGTCGGCGAGAACTTGCAGGATCATCTGCAGATCCGCACAGTCTTCAAGGTCGCCAACGCCTCGACGCTAAACCAGCGCTACCACAATCTGTTCAGCCGTGCGGCTATGGGCGTCGAATACGCTATCCGTCGCAGCGGACCGCTGTCGATGGCGCCGAGCCAGCTTGGTATCTTCGCCAGAAGCGACCCACGCCTGGAGACGCCCGATCTCGAATACCATGTCCAGCCGTTGAGCACTGACCGGCTGGGCGAGCCGCTGCATCGCTTCCCCGCGGTCACGGTTTCGGTCTGCAATCTCAGACCGGAAAGCCGCGGCACCGTCCACATGGAGGCGTCCGATCCGCAGGCGGCTCCGAAGATCCGGCCGAACTATTTGTCTACCGAGGGAGACAGGACCGTGGCTGTGGCATCGCTCCGCCACGTCCGCCGCTTGATGAAGGCGCGCGCCATTGCCCGTTTCGCGCCTGAGGAAATGCTACCCGGTGCACATTATGAAAGCGACGAAGATCTCGTCCGCAAGGCCGGCGATATCGGCACGACGATTTTCCACCCGGTCGGCACCTGCAAGATGGGTGCAGGCTCGACGGCAGTGGTCGACGGCCGGCTGCGGGTGCACGGCATTTCTGGCCTGCGCGTCGTCGATGCTTCGGTCATGCCGACGATCGTTTCCGGCAACACCAACTCTCCAGTGGTCATGATCGCGGAGAAGGCATCGGAAATGATCTTGCAGGACGCCAACCAGAAGAAATAATCCTCGGTGGCGCATCTGAGCTGACGCCGACCGGCAGCTATTGCCTGTCGTGCCGTCGCCCCGCAATGCCGAGGTATTACTGCGGCTTTGTCGCGCAGATTGCGAAGCGATGTTGAGTGGCGCGTTCGAGCGCCTTGGGCCAACTCATCTGTCGAGCCTGAGCGCGATGGATCGCGCCCAGTTTCCAGTCGACGACCGGCTGCTCGAACCCGGTTTCGGCCAGCAAGCGAACTATCTCTTCCGCCTGTGCGCCGCCTGAGAAATAAACACGGGCAAGAATGTTCTGGTGACGTCTGGCCATGGCGGCGCCGTCATTGTCCGAGACCTGGGACTTGCCGGCCGTGAGCGTCTCCCAAAGTTCCCGCATACGCGTCGCCCAGTTGCGGCTGACAAAATCGCCGTCGATGACCAGGAGCCTGCCGCCGGGCTTCAGCAGCGAGATCCATTCGGCAAAGGCCGCCTTCGGATCCAGCAGCGTCCAGACCAGGTGACGGGTGACGATGACATCGTAGCTCGCCCTGTCCTCGAGCGTCCGTTCTGCATCCCTCACGATGAAGCGGATATCGGCGCCACGTTTTTGTGCCTTGGCACGCGCCTTGGCAAGCATGGCTTCCGACCAGTCGAGGCCTGTCACCACAAAGCCCAGATCGTGCATCAGATGCGAAATGACGCCAGTCCCGCAGGCGAGATCCAGAGACGCCCGCCCGGTGCCTGGCCCAAGGTGCGTGGTTAAGAGCGCGTGCCAGGCGGCACGCTCCTGCTCGGAAAAAATCTCGTGGCCGACCTGCAGGTCGAATGTCTCGGCGCGGTCGGACCAATAGTCCCGAATCTCGTCGCGCAGCGAATAGTTTGCGTGAGCCGTCATTGCCCGAAACGCACTCCCCAAAGCGGCTACATTGGAATTGCTCTAAAAGAAAATTCTTGATTATACAATTCATGTTTCTTAAGCGGGACCGGCACCTGAATTGCGAGAGCCCAATGATTTTGAAATCGATATTTGCGGCCGCGGTCGCGCTCGCGGCCTTGATGCCGCTTACCCCAGGCGCGCGCGCCGAGACCGTCACCGACATTGCCGGCCGCAAGGTCGAGGTGAAGACGCCGGTCGAGAAGGTCATCCTCGGCGAAGGCCGGCAGATCTACCTGATCGCCGCGCTCGATACCGGCAACCCTTTCAAGCGCATCGTTGGCTGGCGCGAGGATTTCTCCCAGGCCGATCCGGACAATTACGCCGTTTATCTGGAAAAATTCCCGTCGATGGCGGCGATACCGACCTTCGGCGGTTTCAAGGACGGCACCTTCGACATCGAGCAGGCCATCGCACTTGACCCGGACGTGATGATCATGAACATCGAGTCCAAGCAGGCAACCGAGGACGCGCAATACATCGAGAAGCTCGCCGCCGTCGGCATTCCGGTGGTCTATGTCGATTTCCGCGAGCAACCCTTCACCAACACCGAGCCGAGCATGCGCCTGATCGGCAAGCTGCTTGGCCAAGAACAGCGGGCCGAGGCGTTCATCGCCTACCGCGCGGCCCAGATCGCGCGCGTCACCGATGTGATCGCAGAGAAGAACCCCAAGCGCCCGACCGTGTTCATCGATCGCGCCGGGGGCTATTCCGATGATTGCTGCATGAGCTTCGGCAACGACAATTTTGGCAAGTTCGTCGACATGGCCGGCGGGGCCAATATCGCGGCCGACCTGATCCCGGGCACGTTTGGCGCGCTCAATCCCGAACAGATCATCGCCAGCGATCCCGACCAGGTGATTGTGACGGGCGGCAATTGGGAGGCCTATGTGCCGGGCGGCAAATGGGTCGGCGTCGGTCCCGGCGCCGACGAAGCCGCGGCACTGAAGAAACTCAAGGGCCTGACCGAGCGGCCCGCGCTAACCGGCATCAAGGCGGTGGAGAACGGCCAGGTCCACGCCATCTGGCACCAGTTCTACAACAGCCCCTATCAGTTCGTCGCCATACAGCAGATGGCCAAATGGCTGCATCCCGACCTGTTCGCCAATCTCGACGCCGAGGCCACCTTCAAGGAGTTGCACGAGAAGTTCCTGCCGGTCGGGTACAGGCCTGGCCATTGGGTCTCGCTCTCCGATGAGCAGTGAACCGGCCGCACTGTCAGCCAAACAAGGGCGCGGGCTCTACCGCGCCCTTGTCCTGCGCAAGCAGCTGATCCTGGCGGGGCTCGCCCTGGCGCTGCTGCTGAGCTTCTGCATCGATCTCGCGCTCGGGCCCGCAAGCTATAGCCTCGACCAGGTGGTTCTCGCCCTGGTTTCTCCCGGCAGTGTGCCGCTTCAGGTGCGCGTCGTGTTGTGGGACATCCGGCTTCCCATCGCGCTCATGGCAGTGGTCGTCGGCGCAGCACTGTCGGTCGCCGGTGCGCAGATGCAGACCATCCTCAACAATCCGCTCGCCAGCCCGTTCACGCTTGGCATTTCGGCGGCGGCCAGCTTTGGCGCAGCCCTCGCGCTCGCCTTCGGCGTCGCCGTGATCCCGGCCGCGATCGAATATATCGTGCCGCTGAACGCCTTCGTGGTGGCGATGCTGACCGCGCTCGTCATCCACCTTCTGAGCCTCAAGCGCGGCGTGACGGTCGAAACCATCGTGCTTCTCGGCATCGCGCTCGTATTCACCTTCAATGCGCTGCTGTCGCTCGTCCAGTATCTTTCCTCCGAGCAGGCGCTCGCCGCGGTCGTGTTCTGGACGATGGGAAGCCTCACCAAAGCCACCTGGCCCAAGCTCATCATTACCAGTCTCATCCTTCTCGCAACACTTCCGATATTCGTGCGCCGCGCCTGGGCGCTGACGGCGCTGCGGCTAGGCGAAGACAAGGCCGCGAGCTTTGGCGTCAAGGTCGCACGCCTCAGGCTCGAAACCATGATGATGGTGAGCCTCCTTGCTGCCATTCCCGTCGCCTTCGTCGGCACGATCGGCTTCATCGGGCTTGTCGGTCCGCACATCGCCCGCATGCTGATCGGAGAAGATCAGCGCTTCTTCCTGCCCGCCTCCGCGCTTTCGGGGGCGCTCATCCTTTCGGCGAGTTCGGTTGCCAGCAAGTCGCTCGTTCCAGGCACGATCTTCCCGATCGGCATCGTCACCTCGCTTATAGGCATTCCCTTCTTCATCTCACTGATCCTCTCGAATGTGAGGCGCACATGGTAACGATCAGGCTCGATGGTCTCGGAGCCTTCCACGGGGCGCGGCTCGTCCTTTCGGATGTTTCAACTCCCATTTTCCGGGGTGGCGAGGTTGTCGCCGTGATCGGACCCAACGCAGCGGGCAAGTCGACGCTGTTCAAGCGCATCGCAGGACTTCTGAAGGGCCCGGGACGCGTCTGCCTCGAGGGAGCGGTGAAGGGGCCGGACGGCATCTGCTATATGCCGCAGGATACGGCAGCCAACGCGGTGCTGACCGTCTATGAATCGATTCTGCTCGCCCGCAAGCAGGGCTCGGCATGGTCGGTCAGCGACGGCGACCTCGCACTCATAGACGGTATCCTGGCCGCGCTCAGCATCTCGGATCTTGCCTTTCGCAACGTCGGAGAATTGAGCGGGGGGCAAAGGCAGGTGGTAAGCATTGCCCAGACCCTGGCTCGCGAACCTGAAATCCTGCTGATGGACGAGCCGACGTCCGCGCTTGACCTGCACCGGCAGGTCGAGGTGCTGACCTTCATGCGCGGGCTTGCGCGCAAGCACGGAATTGCGGTGTTGATCGCAATTCACGACCTCAATCAGGCCCTGGGCTTCGCCGACAAATGCATCGTCATCGCCGAGGGGCGGATGGTCGCCTGCGGCGCGCCGGAAGAGGTCGTCACGCCGGCGCTTTTGCGTGATGTGTACCGCGTCGAGGCGAGGATCGAGCGCTGCTCGCGGGGCATCGGTCATGTCATGGTGGACGGCGTCGCCGCCGAAACGGCAACGACTGCATCGATAGCAGCCTAAGGCATCTGTGGTCGAAAGCCAAAAGCCTAGAAAATAGATCGAAATTATGGCATAAATCTTTGAATCCAATACGTTTTATATCACCATGGCGGCTGCTTTGGCGACGAATGGAGGCATTCACTCACGACCACCGCACGTCCTTCGACGAGCCACTGTCGTACGAGATACCCTGGGTAGACAGAGGTCATGAAAACGCGCGATAAGGTTAGCCTGCGCTAGATTCAGAGATGGCCGGGGCACCAGATGATGGCACGTCGAATGTGCAACGCAATGCTTGGCTTCGCGGCGCTTGCCATAACCGCGTGCCAATCGGCGCCTGAAACGCCGCGACCCACTGTCGAACCTGCGTTAGGACCTGGACCCATCCCTGCCCAAACCGCCTCGGATCCTGCCGCTGTTCCTTCCGGCTCGGCAATTATTGATCAATCCGTGGCGGTCACTCCGCCTGCCAAGACCGTCCCGACAAAATATGCTGCTTTTTCGGGTCTATGGGCCGGACGATTGGAGGGGATGTATGACGCCAAACTTGCTGTTCAGACGATTTCTTCCAATGGAAAGGTGACGGTCACCTATGCGTGGGGAACTCTGGGCGACAACCATCCGGGAGAGGCCGCCGGCACTGGAAAAATTGTGGGGACTACGTTGAAGCTTGAGCGCCTGCCGAGTGGCGCAGACGTCAGTTTTGTCATGCGGCCCGACAGAACCCTGGCGGGAACCGTCAGGCTTGCCGGCCAGACCTACACGGGCGCGTTCGTCAAGCAATGATCGAAGACATGCCCGGAAGGCTATGTTGCTGTTGCCCGATCAGCCCGCGGCGTTCTTCCATGGGCGCCGACTTCTGATCGAGAGATGACCGCGGGCGATTGGGTTTGTTCGACGCGCGCTTGATCGCCAGTCTAGCCGCTGTTTGCGCTGACCGCGTCACCAAGCACCTTTGTGCGGGGCTGTATGCGCGCAGCGGCAGGCGCGAACACCGAAATCGCCTTCGGGTGGACCTTGAAATGCGCCGGGGTCGAGGTGACGATCTCACCGTCAGTGTTCACCGGCATCGGCCTTTTCGTCTCGATGTCGAACTCGACGCATCTGGCCGTGCGAACCTCGCTCCAGGCGCCGTGCGTGCCCGAGCGGAACGAGCGCAACAAGAGCGCCATCTTCCAGAGATTCGTCATTTCCAGGCTGTACAGGTCGAGATGGCCGTCATCGATCTCCGCCGTCTCCTCGACGACGTTGCCGCCGCCATAGTGGCGGCCGTTGCCGACCGCTATCTGGTAAGTCTCGACTTCGGTCGTTGCGCCCTTTTCGGTAATCCTTGCTTCAAAGTGGCGGGCCTTGGTCAACACTTTCATGGCCGCCAGGGCATAGCCAAACCTGCCGAAACGCTTTTTCAGCGCCGGATCCAGCCCCTGGGCAAGATCGGTGCTGAGGCCGATGCTCGCGACGTTGAAGAAAGCGTGGCCATTGACGGTCCCGATATCGATCAGACGTCGTCCGCCCTCTACTATCACGTCGGCCGCCTTCCCAAGATCCAACGGTATTTCGAGGGTGCGCGCCAGATCGTTCGCCGTCCCCATCGGAATGATGCCCATCGGCAGCCCGCTTTCCATGACCGCGACCGCCGCCGAGGACACCGAGCCATCGCCGCCGCACACGATCACAAGATCGGCCCTATGGCGAAGGCGCACGATGTCGCGTGCTATCTCGGGCAGTGCCTCAAATGTCTCGACGCTGACGCGGAGCCCTCCGGCTTCCAGCCGCTCGACGACCGGTGCGAGAGATTCCTGCCCGCGTCGTGCCTTTGGATTGATGAGTAGAAGCGCGCGTCTGTTCGTGATGTCATTCATGCGGCGTAGATAGGGTGCGTGGCTGCGGATTACGACGTCGACAGGCGCGCCCGGCGAAACAAGCCACAAAATCACGGCTTCGGCAGCCGCTTGTGGAGGTTGAAATTCGGTCCACATAATACTACCGAAAATGGGTACTACCAAGGTGCGACATGACCAACACAGTCACAGCCAAAGGACAGGTGACCATCCCGAAGCCGGTCCGGGACCTGCTCGGGATCGTTCCGGGCAGCAAGGTTGATTTCCGCCGCACCGATGACGGCAATGTGGTGATTGTGCGTAGTGACATGAAGCAGCCCGCGAGCCGCTTTGCGAAATTGCGCGGCCATGCCGGCAAGGGCCTCGACACCGACGCGATCCTGGCGCTGACGCGTGGCGACGCGTGACGCTGGTCGGCTCGATCCTGTAACGGACGATGCGAACTGGGCGGATTGGTCGATCGTCCGGCTTGAGGCGGCAAGCCTCAATGGGCCGTTGCTGATCAACGATGCGGTCTATGCCGATTTTGCCGTCCGCTATGACCGCACGCCTGTTTCTCGTCCGCTGCTTCGCGCGGCGTGTGCGTAGTCCCCGCGGCTTGGGTCTACGCCATCGTGGCGAAAAGAATTGCAACTCCACCGAGAATAATCCTGGATCGACCGCGTTCTCCCCCAGGTAACAGCCCCCTTGGTGACCGGAGAGACCACAATGGAAATTCTTGACTGCGAACGCATCGCGAAGGCCAAGCGGGCTTTCACGACCCGCCGAATTCCCACTGAGCGCATGCGGATGCTGCTTTCGCCTCCCGCCGAACCGAAGGCAGGCGACCTGGTGCTCGCGCGGATCGAGGCGCTCGGTCACCACAAGTCGGTCGAGCTGCCCTCGGGACGCAAGGCGGCACTTGCCGCGACGGACGAAGTCGTCCTGGCCTACGGCAACCGCTACGCCCCTGATCAGTTCGAGGCGATCGTTCCGGCAGATCTCGGACCGTGCCATATGGTGGCGGCAGGCGGAGTGGCTTCGCGGGCGTTGGCATGGCACGACAAGACCATGTCTCCGACTGCGATCGTGCCGCTCGGCCTCGTCACCAACTCATGCGGCCGCGTTCTGAACGTTGCAGACTTTGCGGTCGCGCCGCAGCCGGTGCGGCTCACCCCGCCGACAATCGTTGTCTTCGGAACGTCGATGAATTCGGGCAAGACGACAACAGCTGCAAGCCTCGTGCGTGGTTTGACCAGGGCAGGTTTCGCAGTTGGTGCGGCAAAGGTGACCGGAACCGGAGCCGGCAATGATCTCTGGTCGATGATGGATGCCGGAGCATGCGCCGCTCTTGATTTTACTGATGCCGGCTTTGCCACGACCTATCTTGCCCCAATCGATGCCATCGTCGAGGGCGCGCAGCATTTGCTGCATTCTCTTGCCGCCACCGGGGCGGAGATCGCGGTTCTGGAGGTCGCGGATGGGCTATTCCAGTCCGAGACGGCCGCGCTGGCAAAGTCCCCGAAATTCTGCGAGCTGACCGGCGGCGTGCTGTTTGCCGCAGGCGATGCGATGGGGGCGGTGGCGGGCTGCGAAAGGCTGCGCGAGCTTGGATACGACGTGCTCGGGCTCAGCGGGGTCCTGACCTGCTCGCCGCTGGCGCGCCGGGAAGCAGGCGCTGCCAACGTCCTTGTCTATGGCGTCAAGGAACTCACCGATCCGGCGACCGCGGCAAGCATAGTCTCAGGGATGTTGAACCCGCGCCTGATGGTGATCGCTGGAGGTGCACAATGCCTCTACCAGGAATCCTGATCGGCACGCGACTGGTCGCCCTTGCGGTTCTTGTCGCCATCGGCTTTGCCAAGGCCGCCACGTCGCTCGCTCTTGTCGCCATCGTCGGTGCGGCGGTTTCCGGGGAACCGCAGCCGCTCGGGCAGGGCAGGCTGATCGTGGCCAGCCTTTCGCTCGGCATCGCCCTCTTCGCACTCGGGGTGATGCAGCGCCGACAGGGGGCAGCTTTTGCACTGGACTATGTGCGCGAGGTCCGCAGACTGCTGGTCGAGCAACTCTTCGCGTTGCCGCCTGGCGCCGGCCGGACCGGTCTCGGCCTGGTAATGACCCGCCTCGTCACCGACCTCTCCGCCATCAGATCCTGGCTGGCCGACGGCGTGGCTTCCCTCTTTGTTGCGGGTCCTTCCGTCGTTCTCATCGTGGTTGGCGCCTTCTGGCTTGCCCCAGGGGTTGCGCCGTTCCTGCTTTGCGGCGTTCTTGCCTGGTCGATCGTCTGTCTTGTTGCCCTGCCGTTTCTTCACCGGGCCATCCGCGAAAGCCGGCGGAGGCGGGGACGGCTTGCCGGTCGTCTCGGCGACATCGTTGCCGCCCGGGCGGCGTTTGCCCATTTCGGCAAAAGCGGAACGTCCACACGCAAGATCGACCGGATGTCGGAAGCGCTCAACATGTGGCTCGTTCGCCGGGCAGGGTGGTCGGGGGCTGCGCGCGCGTCCAGCGACTTCGTCATGCCCGTGATCGTCGTCATTCTCGTGGCCTATGCGTTTTCGGGCCGCCCGGCGATGCTGGTTGGCGATCTCAGCACGCTATTGCTCCTCGCCGGACTGACGGTTGGCCAGCTTTCCGACCTCGCTCGCGCCGCCGATTATCGGCTTGCCTATGTCGAGTCCCGCCGCCGGATTGCCTCCATCCTGGCAAGGCCGGTGCTTGCGGATGCTGTGAATCCAGTTCCCCTGCCGCGCTCGACGTCAGGCCGGCGGCTGCGCATCGAATTTCATTGCCGAAACGGCACGCCGTCAAAAGTGCTGGATGCCGCGCCCGGCGCCTCGATCCTGCTTGGCGGTGATACGCCTGAAGCACGCAGCGCGCTTTTTTCCAGCATCGCAGGTTTTGAGGAAAACAGCGGCCTGGCGATTTTCCTCGATGACATTCCTGTCGACAAGATTTCGCGGCGCGACCGGCGGCGGGCAATCACCCTTTTGTCGCCGGCGATCCCGTTGGTGCGGGCTACAATGGTCGACAATATAGCCCTGGGAGCGCCCTCAGCGACCCCGCAGGAAGAGATAATCGCCACGGCCTCGCTGTGCGGCCTGGCAGTCGATGGACCGCCAGACAGCGGCCAGAGACTGGAGCCCCCTCAAATCAGTGCCATGCAGGCCGCCCGGATCCGTGCCGCACGAGCGCTGGTTCGATCAGCGGCCGTGCTCCTTATCGACGACATCGATGTCTGCAAGGACCGGGACTTGCTTGCGGCCGTTCTTGCACACGCGCGTGCCGCGCAAACGACAGTGATCGTCTCGTGCGAAGCAGCCACTGCGGGCATGGAATTCGATGATACCTGGCTTCTCGATTGCGAGTGATCGGGAGATTGCCTCGGCGCTGCCACATGTCTTGTTGCAACCATAAATAGTCGCGACTAGCGACATCGATCCACAATATGGATCGCGTTTTCGCCGCAAGTCGCTGATATACAGCCGAGTGCATGGCAAAAATCGGTTATGCGAAATAATTGGTCCATGATATAGACCTGTGTGCGAAAATCTGGAATGAGCGGGAGGAGATCGCCTCGTTCCCGATTTCGGCGTGAGCAGGCGTTGTTGCCTGGTCCGAGCGGAGGAGCTTGAAGCATGGCAGCCGCCAGCAACAACACGATGATCATCGATACGCCGGCCGAGGTGCTGGATGCGCGGCCAGGGTCACGGCTGATGTGGCCGGTCGAGGCGGTGGCCTCGATCCTGCTCGTCTTCGTCATCGGTCTGCTGCTCGCCGGCGTCATCTCGCGCTACGTGCTATCGCTGCCGATCGTCTGGATCGATGAGGCCGCCTCCATCTCCTTTCTCTGGCTCGCCATGCTCGGCTCGGCGATCGCCATCGACCGCAACGAGCATCTGCGTCTTACCATCTTCCTCAACCTGATCCCCGAGCGCGGCCGCCACTTCGTGGACGCCCTCGCTTTGCTCGTCGTGGCGACGGTGCTGCTCGCGCTGATCGTGCCGGCAAGCCAGTATGTACAGGAAGAGTGGTACGTCACCTCGGCAGCGCTCAACATTCCGATGAGCTTCCGCGCCTCGGCAATTGTCGCCGGGCTGGCATTGATGTCGGTTATCGCCGTGGGCCACGCGATCCGCGCAGCGACGCTCGCCAACCTGGCCGCCGCTGTCGCAGTGATTGCCGCACTGGCCGTGGTCGGCTGGCTGCTTTCGCCATTGTTCCTCACGCTCGGCTACGCCAACATCGTCATCTTTCTCGTCGGCGTGGTGGCGGTCTGCCTTCTGCTCGGTGTGCCGATCGCTTTCTGTTTCGGCGTCGGCACGATCGCCTTCATCGCCTTCAGCACGCACGTGCCGATGATCGTGCTTGTCGGCCGCATCGACGAGGGGATGTCGAGCCTCATCCTGCTGTCGGTGCCGATCTTCGTCCTGCTCGGCTGTGTGCTCGACGCGACAGGCATGGGCAAGGCGATCGTCGAATTCATGGCGTCGCTGCTCGGCCATGTGAAGGCCGGCATGTCTTACGTGCTGCTGGGCTCGATGTTCCTGGTCTCGGGCATTTCCGGTTCGAAGGTTTCCGACATGGCGACTGTCGCTCCGGCACTTTTCCCCGAAATGAAGCGGCGCGGCCACAAGCCCAAGGAGATGATCGCGTTGCTCGCAACCGGCGCTGCGATGGCCGATACGGTGCCGCCATCGATCGTGCTGATTGTGCTCGGCTCGGTCGCCGGCGTTTCGATCGCCGCGCTTTTCACCAGCGGCTTCGTCATCGCCGTGGTTCTGTTGCTCGTCCTTGCGGTGCTCGCGCGCTGGAAGGCTTCGGGCGAAAGCATGGAAGGCGTACATCGCGCTCCGTTCTCGCTCGTCTGGAAGACGCTGCTCGTCTCCGCCCCCGCACTGGTGCTTCCCTTCCTGATCCGCGGCGCCGTCGGCGGCGGCGTCGCCACCGCCACCGAGGTTTCCACAATCGCCGTGCTCTATGCGCTGGTCATCGGCGCCTTGTTTTATGGCGGCATCGGCGCCAAGAAATTCTACGCCATGCTGGTCGAGACGGCGGCGCTGTCCGGCGCCATCCTGCTCATTCTCGGCACCGCCTCGGCAATGGCCTGGGCGCTGACGCAAACCGGCTTCGCCAACCAACTGGCCATCTACATGACCGACCTGCCGGGAGGCTGGTTCTCCTTCATGCTCGTCACCATCGCCGTCTTCATGGTTCTCGGCTGCGTCCTTGAAGGTCTGCCAGCGATCGTTCTGATGGCGCCGATCATGTTTCCGATCGCCGCTCGGCTGGGTATCAACGACGTGCACTATTCGATGGTCGTCGTGACGGCGATGAACATTGGACTCATGGCGCCACCTATCGGCATCGGCTTCTACATCGCCTGCAAGATCGGCGACGTCTCGCCCGACGAGGCTATGAGCGCCATCTGGCCCTACCTCGGTGCGTTGCTTGCCGGCCTGTTGCTGATCGCCGCCGTCCCGGCGCTGTCGGTAGCCTATCTCTAACCACTCGGATTCAACCAGGAGGAAACACGATGACCATCACCCGCCGCAGCTTGATGATAGGCGCAGCCGCATCCATCCCGCTCGTGAGCACCATCCGCTACGCCGGGGCGCAGGCGGCGGAGTTCAACTACAAATACGCCAACAACCTGCCGCTCACCCACCCGATGAACCTGCGCGCGCAGGATGCCGTCGAGAAGATCCGCGAGGAGACCGGCGGCCGCGTCGCCATCCAGATATTCCCCAGCAACCAGCTCGGCGCCGACACCGACATGCTGAGCCAGGTGCGCTCGGGCGGCGTCGAATTCTTTACGCTGTCGCCGCTGATCCTCTCCACGCTCGTCGCCAATGCCTCGATCAGCGGCATCGGCTTTGCCTTCTCGGACTACGACGCCGTGTGGGCGGCGATGGATGGCGACCTCGGCAAATATGTGCGCGGCGAGATCGAGAAATCGAACCTGGTCGTCATGGAAAAGATCTGGGACAACGGCTTTCGCCAGATCACCAGTTCCGTCGGCCCGATCGAGACGCCCGCTAACCTCGAAGGCTTCAAGATTCGCGTCCCGGTCAGCCCGCTCTGGACCTCGATGTTCACCGCCTTCAAGTCGGCGCCGGCCAGCATCAACTTCGCCGAAGTGTATTCGGCGCTGCAGACGAAGATTGTCGACGGGCAGGAAAACCCGTTCGCCATCATCTCGACGGCCAAGCTCTACGAGGTGCAGCAGTTCTGCTCGGTCACCAACCACATGTGGGACGGCTTCTGGTTCCTCGCCAACAAGCGGGCCTGGGAGGCGATGCCGCAGGACATGCGCGAGATCGTCGCCAGGAACCTCAACGAGGCCGGCGTGAAGGAGCGCGAGGACGTCGCCAAGCTCAATGCCACGCTTGAGCAGGAGCTCGCCGCCAAGGGCATGAAGATCAACCATCCGGATGCGGCCCCGTTCCGGCAGACGCTGAAGGACGCCGGCTTCTACTCCGAGTGGAAGGGCAAGTACGGCGACGAAGCCTGGGCCATCCTGGAAAAGGCTGTTGGCGCCAGCCTGACCTGAGCGCAGGGCAGTTCCCGGGCGGGCAGGGCATGTGGCTCAACCGCCCGATAACTGCCGCGATTTTTGTAAGGAATTCCATGGTGGTCGACCGGCTCAGGGGAAAATCCGCAATCGTCTTTGGCGCCGGGTCGTCCGGACCCGGCTGGGGCAACGGCAAGGCAGCCGCGGTCGCCTTCGCGCGCGAAGGCGCGCGCGTCGCCTGCGTCGATCTCGCTGCGGCGGCCGCCGCTGAAACCGCTGAAATCATCCGCGACGAAGGCAACCAGGCGATCGCGTTGTCGGCCGACGTGACCAATCTGGCCTCAGTCGAACTGGCAGCAGCGGCGGCAATGGAGGCGTTCGGCGCCATCGACATCCTGCACAACAACGTGGGCGTGACCCAAATGGGCGGTCCCATTGAACTCGATGAGGACGCGTTCCAGGCCGCCCTCGATCTCAATATCGGATCGGTCTACCGCACCGCCAAGGCGGTGTTGCCGCATATGCTCAAGGGCGGCGGCGGTGCGATCGTCAATATCTCGTCACTCGCCGCGATACGCTACGTCGGTTATCCCTATTTCGCCTATTATGCGGCCAAGGCCGCGGTGAACCAGGCCACTGTGGCGCTGGCCATGCAATATGCCCGGCAAGGTATTCGCGCCAACTGCATCATGCCGGGCCTGATCGACACGCCGATGATCTATCAGCAGATTTCCAGCCAATACGGCTCGGCTGACGAGATGGTGGCCGCCCGCAACGCCATGGTGCCGATGGGCAGGATGGGAACAGCGTGGGACGTCGCTGCGGCGGCCGTGTTTCTTGCCTCCGAGGAGGCGCGCTTCGTCACCGGCGTTTGCCTGCCTGTCGATGGCGGCCAAAGCTGCGCCGTCTGCGAGCTCCGCTGACCATGGACATGGCGCCGCCCCCAGACCGCGATCAGACCGGCTCGCAGAGCGTCGACCGGGCGCTCAGCCTTCTTTCGATGGTCGGCCGGCACGCCGACCGCGGTGTTTCGCTCTCCGATATCGTCGAGGAAAGTGGGCTCAACAAGCCGACAACGCGCCGCCTGCTGCTGGCGCTGATGCGCGCGGGAATGATCGAGCAGGACGAGACGACGCGGCGCTATTATCTCGGCGAGGAGGCCTACGTGCTGGGCAGCCTCGCCTCGCGACGTTTCGGCCTGCTTCAGGTCTCGATGGAAAGTCTGCTGCGCCTTTCGAAGAAGACTGAGGATGCCAGCTTCCTCTCGGTCCGCCGCGACACATACTCAGTCTGCCTCTATCGCGAGGAGGGGACCTATCCGGTCAGGACCCACGCGCTGCAGGCCGGCTTCGAGCATCCACTGGGCGTCGGCGCCGGCTCGCTCGCCATGCTCGCCGCACTCCCCGACGAGGAAGTGGAAGCGGTGCTTGCCGCCAACGACGCGGTGCTCAAATCCGACTACCCAATGCTGCCGGTCGAGCAGATCCGGCGCGATGTAGAGACGACGCGCGCCAACGGCTATTCGCTCAATCCCGGCCGCATCGTCGCCAATTCCTGGGGCGTTGGGGTTGCGCTTCGCAGCGCCGACGCACGGCCAGTCGGCGCGCTGTCGATCGCGGCGATCGACAGCCGGATGCAGCCGGCGAGGCAAATCGAACTCGTCGGATATCTCATGCTGGAGGCAAAGCGCGTCGAGGAACGGCTTGCCCAGATGTTCGCCTCGCGCGCGCATATGCGCGAGCACCCCACTTTAAAGCCGCGCACCAGGAGGTTGTCACAATGACGGAGGCTCACACCGACGGACGGGCGCATTCCGCGTTAGGAAAGTCGGAATTGGAAAACACCGGGCAGTTGATGGCGACGGCAGCGGCGTCCACGCTTGCTCATGCCGGTGTCGAGCCCTGCGACGTCGCCGCCATCTTCGTCTACGTGTCTTCGCTGGAGCGCGCGAAGTCATGACCATGGCTGCAGGCGGCGTGACGCCTTCCTCCACGCGCGTCATGAACCTCTCGCATTTTTTGACCCAGGCGGCACGCCGCAATCCGCACGATATTGGCTTCGTCTGGCGCGAGCGGCAGTGGACATGGCGCGAGATGGAAGCGCGCGTCAACGCGATGGCCGCTGCACTCCGCGACGCGTTCGGCGTGACAAAGGGCGATCGAATCCTCGTCCAGTCGGCCAATTGCAATCAGATGTTCGAATCTATGTTCGCCTGCTTCCGGCTCGGGGCCGTCTGGGTGCCGGCGAACTACCGCCAGTCGCCGGACGAAGTCGCCTACCTCGCCAAGGCGAGCGGCGCGCGTGGCCTGATCTGCGGCGCGGGCTTCCCGGCTCATGCTGCTGCCTGCCGGGAAACAGCCCCCGGGATCGACTTCGTCCTGTCGATCGGCGCGGCCGACTTCGACGATGACTACGACGCCGTCGCCGCCCGTTTTGCGGGCCGGACCGTTGCCAGCGTCGCCGTCGATCGCGACGATCCCTGCTGGTTCTTCTTCACCTCCGGCACGACCGGCCGGCCAAAGGCCGCCGTGCTCACGCATGGCCAGATGGGCTTTGTCATCACCAATCATTTGTGCGACCTGATGCCCGCCACGACGCGCGACGACGCCTCGATCGTGGTGGCGCCGCTGTCGCATGGGGCCGGCATTCATCAACTCGTGCAGGTGGCGCACGGCGCCAAGTCTATCCTGCTGCCAACCGACAAGCTCGACGTGCCGACGGTCTGGGCGCTGGTCGAAGAATGGCGGGTGACCAACGCCTTCACCGTGCCGACCATCCTCAAGATGCTGGTCGAGGACGACAGCGTCGACCGGTTCGACCATTCCTCGTTGCGCTATGTCATCTATGCCGGTGCGCCGATGTACCGCGCCGACCAGAAGCGGGCGCTCGAGAAGCTCGGGCCGGTTCTGGTCCAGTATTTTGGCCTGGGGGAAGTCACGGGCAATATCACTGTGCAGCCTCCTTCCTATCATTCCGTCGAGGATGGCCCGCAAGCGCGCATCGGAACCTGCGGTTTCGAGCGCACAGCCATGCAGGTCGAGATCCAGGACGACGCCGGCAATGCCGTCTCGCCGGGCGAAACCGGCGAAATCTGCGTGATCGGGCCTGCAGTCTTCGCCGGCTATTACGACAACCCGCAAGCCAACGCCGCAGCGTTCCGCAACGGCTGGTTCCGCACCGGCGATCTGGGCCACATGTCCGAGGACGGCTTCGTCTACATCACCGGCCGCTCGTCCGACATGTACATCTCCGGCGGCTCCAACATCTATCCGCGCGAGATCGAGGAGAAGATCCTGCTCCATCCCGACATCAGCGAAGCCGCCGTTCTCGGCATTCCCGATCCCGTCTGGGGCGAGGTCGGCGTCGCGGTTTGCGTCGCCCGCGCCGGCGTTGTGCGCGAAACCATCGCGATTGAGCGCTGGCTGGAAGGCAAGCTCGCCCGCTACAAGATGCCCAAGCGCTTCGTGTGGTGGGAGACGATGCCCAAATCGGCCTATGGCAAGATCGCCAAGAAGTTGATTCGCGAAGAGCTGGAGCGCCGCGGCGAGTTGGGACCGTCCGAGCCGAAGCTCTCGGCATAAGGAGCAGGCGATGAACAGCAGCCACCAAGGCCGCGCCGTGGCGATCACCGGCGGCGCATCGGGCATCGGCCTTGAGACGGCGCGCCTGCTGACCGAGCGCCGCTTCGAGGTCTTCCTCCTCGACCTCGCCGCGCCAGCGCTGGGTTCGGCCTGCACGGATCTCGGCCTCAGCGAGGAACGCGGCATCGTCTGCAACGTCGTCGACGAAGCGGCTGTCGACGAGGCCATCGGCCGGATCACCGCCGCGCACAGCCTCGCCGCGGTCGTGAACTGCGCCGGCATAGCGATGGACCGGCCGTCGGTCGAGACCAGCGTCGAGGATTTCCGCCGGATTGTCGACGTGAACCTCACCGGAACGTTCATTGTCTCGCGGGCTGCGGCGCGCTACTGGCTTGAACGGGAGCTGCCGGGGGCGATTGTCAATATCACCTCTGTTTCTGGTCTTTGCGGCAACAAGGGCCGCAGCGCCTACGGCGCATCGAAGGGCGGTCAGAATCTGCTCACGCTCGTCATGGCCAATGAGCTCGGCGTTGATGGCATCCGCGTCAACGCCGTCGCACCCGGGCCGATCGAAACGCCGTTGACGCAGGCTGTCCACACCGAGGATGTTCGTCGGCAGTGGTTGGAGCGCGTGCCGCAGCGCCGCTACGGCACGCCGCGCGAGATCGCGGGAGCGGTGGCTTTCCTGATTTCAGACGAGGCCAGCTACATCAACGGCCAGATTCTCGCCGTCGATGGCGGCTTCATCCATACCGGCCTTGTCGCCTGAGATGGCTCCGATGCGCAGCATCCGCCATCCCGGTCCGATCGCATCGGAACGTTTCGCAGCGATGCCCTGCGCCGCAGAGCCGCTGACGCTGCGGCTTGAAGCCGGCAGCTCGATCAATGACGCCGTGGCGCAGGCCCTCGCTGTCGCCGGATTCAGCAGCGGATATATCCGCCTGCGCAACGCGCGGGTTGACCCAATGCGCTACGTCGTCCCCGCCGCCTCTCCAGATGGCACGCACGCCGCGTGGTACAGCGATACATTCGCACCGGAAGGCATAACGGTCATCGAGGATGCGGGCCTCGTCGCCGGCCGGCGCGACGAGCGGGCATTTTTTCATTGCCATGGCATCTGGCGCACCCCCGACGGCGTGCGCCGCATGGGCCATCTCCTGCCGCTCGACTCGCGCTTGGCGGAGCCGGTTGAGGTCACCGCCTGGGGTATCGAGGGCGCGCTGTTCGACGTGCGCGACGACGCCGAGACGAATTTTCGCCTTTTCGCGCCGATCAGGGCTCCGCTCCTGGGTGAGCGCCGCGGCCGCCGCGCCGCCATCTGCACGGTAAGGCCCAACGAGGATATCGGCCAGGCGATCGAAGCACTTTGCCGACGGCACGGCTTTGACCACGCCTCGATCCAGGGCATCGGCAGCCTGGTCGGCGCGGATTTCGACGACGGCTCGGCGGTCTCCTCCTATGCGACGGAAGTTCTCGTCACGGACGGCGCCGTGCGCTCCGGTCGTTGCACGCTCCACATCGCGCTGGTCGGCATGGACGGTCTGATAAGCTCAGGTCGCCTTCGCCGCGACGCTAACCCCGTCTGCGTGACGTTCGAACTGCTGGTTGTCGCATCCGATGAGAAATCTGCCTAGTTGAGGATGCTGACCACGCTGTGTGCCGTGTCGCTGCGGCCCCACTTGGTCGACCGTGGATCAGGATCATCCGAAATTTAGGTTTCACAACCCGGTCAGAGCGGTTTTCGCATCCATTTTGCCAGGACCCCAACGACGCCTTCCCGGAACGACAGCACCGCGACAACGAAGATGATGCCTTGGCCGATCGTGACCCAGTCGCCGAATGTGGCGAGGTAGTTCTGCATCGTGACGATGACTGCCGCGCCGACGATCGGTCCGAACACCGTGCCCATGCCGCCCAACAGCGTCATCAGCACGACTTCGCCGGACATCGTCCAGTAGACGTCGGTAAGCGACGCCAACTGGAACACGATGGCCTTGGTTGCGCCGGCGACGCCGGCGAGCGTGGCCGACAGCACGAATACGGCGAGCTTGTAGCGGTTGACCCGATAGCCCAGCGAGATCGCGCGCGGCTCGTTCTCGCGGATCGCCTTCAACACCTGGCCAAACGGCGAATGGATGATCCGATAGATCAGCAATATGCCGGCGAAGAAGATGGCGAGCACGAAGAAATAGAGAACTTCGCTCGAACGCAGGTCGATCAGCCCGAACAGATGGCCGCGCGGCACGGCCTGGATGCCGTCCTCGCCGCCGGTAAACGCCGCCTGCAGCGAGAAGAAATAGATCATCTGCGCAAAAGCCAGCGTCACCATGGCGAAATAGATGCCGTGGCGGCGAATGGCGAGCGAGCCGATGGCGAGACCGAGCACGGCTGCCACCAGCGTGCCCGCGATAATGGCAAGTTCAGGCGTCAGGCCCCACACCTTTGCCGCATGGGCCGAGACGTAGCTCGCCATGCCGAAATAGGCCGCGTGGCCGAAGGACAGGAGACCGCCGAAGCCGAGCAACAGGTTGAAGGCGCAGGCAAACAGCGCGAAGCACAGCACCTTCATGACAAAGATCGGATAGAGCAGAAATGGCGCGGCGATGAGGAAGATGAAGAGCGCGGCGAAGATCGCAAGGTGATGACGGGGCATGCCCGCGGCGCCGACCGACGTTATGGCCGCCATGGCGATCGGGTTGGTGTCGGTTGTCATCACACACTCCGTCCAAACAGACCTGCGGGCTTGACCAGCAGCACGAGCGCCATGATGACAAAGATTACCACGGCCGAGCCTTCCGGATAGAACACGCGGGTCAAACCCTCGATCAGCCCAAGCCCGAAGCCGGTGAGGATCGAGCCGAGGATCGAGCCCATGCCGCCGATGACGACGACGGCGAAGACGACAATGATCAGGTCTGCCCCCATGTTCGGATTGACTGCGTATATCGGCGCGGCGAGCACGCCGGCGAAACCCGCGAGTGCGACGCCGAAACCATAGGTGAGCGTGACCAGCAGCGGCACGTTGATGCCGAACGCGCCGACCATGGTCGGGTTCTCGGTCGCAGCCCTGAGATAGGCGCCAAGCCGGGTCTTTTCGATGATGAACCAGGTCGCGAGGCACACGATGAGGGAAGCCACGATCACCCAGGCGCGCGAATTGGGCAGGTACATGAAGCCAAGATTGTACCCGCCGTTCAGAAGCGGCGGCGGCGGGTACGGCAGGCCGGATACGCCGAAAAACTGGCGGAAGAAGCCGACGATGATCAGCGCCAGGCCGAATGTGAGAAGCAGCCCGTAGAGATGGTCGAGGTGATATAGCCGTCGGATCAGGACGCGCTCAAGCACGATGCCGGTGACGCCGACAATCGGCGGGACGATGAACACAGCCCACCAGTAACCGACGCCAAGATAGTTGAGCAGCATCCATGCGCCGAAGGCGCCCAGCATGTACTGGGCGCCATGCGTGAAATTGATGATGTTCAGGAGACCGAAGATGACCGCCAGCCCGAGGCTCAGAACCGCATAGAAGGAGCCATTGATCAGCCCGAGCAGCAATTGCCCGAACAGGACCTGAGGCGGAATTCCAAGCAGTTCGAACATGGTCGCTCCAGCTGACTTATCGACAAAACGACGCGCCGAGCTGTTCGGCGCATCGTTGGCGAGGCTCGCTTACTTGACGAGCGAACAGCCGCCTTCGGCGAGCGGGCGGAACGCCTTGTCGGCCGGAATGGTGGCTACCGTCTCGAAATAGTCCCATGGAGCCTTCGATTGGTCCGGCTTCTTGACGCGGAACAGATACATGTCGTGCAGCTTGCGCCCGTCGGCGCGGATGGTGCCCTTGCCGAACAGCGGATCCTCGGTCGGCATTTCCTTCATTTTGGCCATCACCTTGGCCGCATCCTTGTCGCCGACGGCCTCGACGGCCTTAAGATAATGCAGGACAGAAGCGTAGACTCCGGCCTCGATCATCGAAGGCTTTTGTCCGGCATTCCGCTCCTGGAAACGGGCAGAGAACTCCCGCGTTTGATCGTTCTTGTCCCAGTAGAACGCGCTGGTGAGCACGAGGCCTTGCGCCACTTCGAGGCCAAGCGCATGCACGTCGTTGATGAACATCAGCAGGGCGGCGAGCGCCTGGCCTCCCTGGGTGATGCCAAATTCCGACGCCTGCTTGACCGCGTTGATCGTGTCGCCGCCGGCATTGGCGAGGCCGACGACTTTGGCGCCCGACCCTTGCGCCTGCAGCAGGAAGGACGAAAAATCCTGGCCGGGGAAAGGATGACGGACGGCGCCGAGAACCTTGCCGCCCGATGCTTCGACGACCGCCGTCGTATCGCGCTCGAGCGCGTGGCCGAAGGCGTAGTCGGCTGTGACGAAGAACCAGCTATCGCCGCCCTGTGCGACCATGGCCGAGCCCGTGCCGTTGGCAAGCGCCCAGGTGTCGTAGGTCCAGTGGACGGTGTTGGGCGAACAGGCTTTGCCGGTGAGGTCGGAGGAGGCCGGACCCGAGGCGAGGAAGATCTTGTTCTTCTCCTTGGTGATCTCGTTGACGGCGAGCGCCACCGAGGAGGTTGGCACATCGGCGATCACATCGACATTTTCGGTGTCGTACCACTGGCGGGCGATGTTCGAGCCGACGTCCGGCTTGTTCTGGTGGTCGGCGGAGACGATCGACACATTGATGCCCTTGTCCGTCGCCTTGAAGTCTTCGACCGCCATCTGGGCCGCGATGACCGAGCCTTCGCCAGCGATGTCTGCATAGATGCCGGAACGGTCATTCAGAACGCCGATCTTGACATCTGTGGCGTAGGCCGCGCCGGCCATCAGCAGGCTCGCCGTCGAAGCCAGGACAAATCCCATTTTTCTCATCGCTACTTCCCTCCGATTGCGGCGCAACGCGCCGTTGATGATTGTCTAGACACCGAGATAGGCGTGCAGCTTGTCGATGTTGGCGTCGAGCTCGCGGTTGGGGATGGTGTCGATCACGCGCCCCTGTTCCACCACATAGTGACGGTCCGCGACCAACGCGGCGAAATGAAAATTCTGTTCGACGAGCACGATCGTGAATCCCTCGTCCTTGAGCCGGGCAATGGTGCGGCCGATCTGCTGCACGATGACCGGCGCAAGCCCTTCGGTCGGCTCGTCGAGCAGCAAGAGCTTGGCGCCCGTCCGCAAGATCCGGCCGATGGCGAGCATCTGCTGTTCGCCGCCCGAGAGCTTGGTGCCTTGGCTCGAAAGCCGTTCCTTCAGGTTCGGGAAGAGCTCGAAAATCTGCTCGACGGTGAGCCCACCGGGGCGCACCTGCGGCGGCAGCATCAAATTCTCCTCGACAGAGAGGCTGGAAAAGATCGCCCGTTCCTCGGGGCAGTAGGCGATGCCCATCTGTGCGATCAACCGCGACGGCAGCTTGATCGTTTCCCGACCTTCATAGGTGACCGAGCCCGAGCGCCTGGATAGAATTCCCATGATCGCCTTCAGCGTCGTCGTCTTGCCGGCGCCATTGCGGCCGAGCAGCGTCACCACTTCACCTTCGCCAACCTCGAAACTGACGCCGTGAAGCACATGGCTCTCGCCGTACCAGCCCTGCAGGCCATCGACGCGAAGCAGGGGTCTCGTCGAGGGGCCAGCAGCCGGCCTGCTTGCAAGTTCAACTTCAGGCATGTCCGGCCCCGATATAGGCTTCGATAACGCGCGGATCCTTGGAAACGGCAGCATAGTCGCCTTCGGCGAGGACTTTGCCGCGAGCGAGCACAGTGATGCGGTTCGACAGCGAGGCGACGACCGACAGATTGTGCTCAACCATCAAAATGGTGCGGTTCTTGGAGATGCGCCGGATCAGCGCCGAGATGCGCTCGATGTCTTCCTGCGCCATGCCGGCCATGGGCTCGTCGAGAAGCAGCATTTCAGGGTTCAGCGCCAGCGTCGTCGCGATTTCAAGCGCGCGCTTGCGGCCGTAGGACAGATCGCTGGCGCGGATGTCTGAAAACGCGGTCAGGCCGACATCGGCGAGAAGCGCCGCACCCTCGCCATCGAACTTGGAGAGCACTTTTTCGGAGCGCCAGAAATCGAAACTGTCGCCGCGCCGGCGCTGCAGCGCGATGCGGACATTCTCGAGTGCCGTCATGTGCGGAAACACCGCCGATATCTGAAAGGAGCGCACAAGGCCCAGCCGCGCGATGTCGGCCGGCTGCATCCTGGTGATGTCGCGGCCTTGGTAGCGGATCGCGCCGCGCGTTGGCTGGAGGAATTTGGTCAGCAGGTTGAAGAGGGTCGTCTTGCCTGCGCCGTTGGGGCCGATCAGCGCGTGGACCGATCCTCGCTCCACCGTCAGGTTGACATTGTTGACAGCGACAAAGCCCCCAAATTCCTTAGTCAATCCCGCTGCTTCGAGGATCGCTCCGGAATTCATGCGCGGCAGCCCTCGCCGGTCATCGGCGTGAAAACGTGGAACCGCGCTGCGAGGCCATCCGCCCCCGGGGTGACTTCCATGGTTTCCTCCCGTGGCACTTCCGCCCGCAACAAACGACCTAATGCACATCGCGTCAAGGCCGCAATTACCGGCGCCGTGGCACGGAGCCTTCGATCATTTTCGAATTGCAATGTCGAAGCGGCGCCAACGACCGGCGAGACGTGCCGGGATCCGAACCCAACCCCAATCCGAACCCATCCGGCCGAGCAGTTCGAAATTCCGCCCCGACTGATTGGGCCGACTGATTAGATGAATGCGAAAAGCTTAGCTGCGCTGGCTTGAGTTGGGGTTTTCCCGGTCTGCCCGGGTGATCTTGCCTTTCGACGCTTTCGATCCGCCGCCCCATTCCTGGGCGTTCCTGGCTTGGGCGCCGCCCTTGGCCGGTTGCTTGGCCTTGTCGCTGCCGCTTGCCCTCTTTCCCGATACAGGCTGGTTGGTTTTCGCACACAAGTTTGTCTTTGCCATGTGTCACTCCTCTCGATGGTCGCAGCCATTATTGTCCGCCTCCGGGGCAGGGCGTCGGTTAGTCCTTGCCACGCCTTGGATCCTTGCCGGCAGCCTGGCTGCTCTTTTGCGGCTTGTCCTTCTTGTCCTGATTGCCAGCGCGGTTGCCGCCGTGCTCGCTGCTCGATCCCTTGACGGCTTTTGTGTCCTGAAGCTTCGTAGCCATTCTGGTTCTCCTTTGGTCCCTAGTTGAACTCGCCTGACGCGGCGATTGTTCCCGCCGGGAACATATCGACCCTTCGAGAGTTGGCCCGGGAGGACCGCACTGCAATGAACGCGAGGAAGGGGATTGCCGTCGGAGCTTTTTGAAGGATGACCTTCGCTTTCGAGAAGTGTTGCAGATGAAAATTGCCCAGATCGCCCCCCTTACCGAAGCCGTGCCGCCGCGGACCTATGGCGGGACCGAGCGGATAGTTTCATATCTGACTGAGGAGCTTGTTCGACAGGGGCATGACGTGACCTTGTTCGCCAGCGGTGATTCACGCACCTCTGCCGAATTGGTCCCGTGTTGCGATATTGCATTGCGCCTGAATCCCAGGGTTCGGCACGACATTCCCCACCACGTGATGATGCTTGAACAGGTGCGCAGGCGGGCCGATGAATTCGACGTGCTGCATTTTCACATCGATATTTTCCACTTCCCGGTAGTCCGAGACTTTGCCGAGCGAACCGTTACGACGCTCCATGGACGGCTCGACCTCCCCGACCTGGCTCAGCTTTATTCGATGTTTGATGACATTCCGCTGGTTTCGATTTCTTACGATCAACGCTGGCCCATGCCGCCTGTCCGTTGGGCCGGAACGGTGTATCACGGTCTGCCTCGCGATCTTCTGCCGTTTCGCCCGAAAGCCTCGGGCTATCTCGCGTTCCTCGGCCGCATCTCTCCGGAAAAGGGGCCGGAAACGGCTATTGAGATCGCTGCGCGTAGCGGAATGCCGCTGAAGATCGCCGCCAAGATCGACAAGGTAGACCAATCCTATTGGAAGGAGACGGTCGAACCCCAGGTGCTTCGAAATTCGAACGTGGAATTCATCGGCGAGATCGACGAACGGCGAAAAGCAGACTTTTTGGGCAATGCGGCAGCGCTTTTGTTCCCTATCGACTGGCCGGAACCCTTCGGACTCGTAACCATCGAGGCGATGGCCTGTGGCACGCCTGTGATAGCGTTCAGGCGCGGTGCCGTTCCGGAGGTCATCGACGATGGTGTGTCCGGGTTGATCGTCGACACAGCAGACGGAGCTGTGGATGCGGTGCGGCGGATAAACGGCCTCGATCGTGCACAGGTGCGACGGACTTTTGAAGAGCGATTCACGGTCGAGCGCATGTGCCGCGACTACGTGGCGATCTATGGCTCGCTCTCGGAGGACATAACGAAAGCACTTGGCTCTCAAAACGAGCGCGCTAAAAATGCCGCAATGATGACTATGTCTACCTGACCGAGCAAGGCGACGGCTCGGCTGCTCGAATCAGCGCCTGAGCCGCCTTGGTCGCTTCTGGACGGGAGGGGTTGACCATGACCACTCAACTCGAAGATCGCAAGATTGATCCAGCCGTGGCGCTGCCGGCAATCGACGAAACGGCGCCGCGCGAGCCGCATCGGCAATTTGCGCTGAAACACGAGGATTGCTTCGTCGTCGCAGACAGCTACGGCGACATACGCGGCACCGGCGACGGGCTTTTCCGTGACGACACGCGTGTTTTGTCGCGCTTCCGCCTGTTCATCGGCGGCCGGATGCCGTCGCTGCTCGGCGCCTCGCTGTCGCAGGACAATATCCTGTTCACCGCCAATCTCACCAACCTGGCCACTATTGGGCCGAATGGCAGCGAAACCTTGCCGGGCGTCGTCCACATTGATCGGACGCGGTTCATCTGGCAGGATCGCATGTTCGAGCGCATTACCTTCACCAACTACTCCGCGCGCGAGGTGGTTCTGCCCGTCCGGCTCGACTTCGACGCCGATTTCCGTGACATGTTCGAGGTGCGCGGCACCACGCGCAGCCGCCGCGGCCGCGCCCATGACGCGCTGGTCGGCGAGGCGAGCGTGACGTTCCGATATGAAGGCCTCGACAATGTGGCGCGTCAGTCGGTCATCGCCTTTTCGATCCGACCCGACGAGGTCCACCCCAACCACGCCGATTTCGTCATTCGCGTGGCAAGGCGCGGCGCCAGAGCATTGTACCTGGAGGTCGGCCACAGCGAAGAGACCCCCTCCAGCGACCGCTTTCGCGCCGCCGCTGCGCGAGCCCGCTTTGCCATGCGCTCAAAGCGCCGGCAGGGCGCCACCGTGTTCAGCTCCGGCCGCGTGTTCAACGACTGGCTGACACGCACGCGCGCCGACATCGCGCTGCTGACGACCGATCTGGAGACCGGGCCATACCCCTACGCCGGCATCCCCTGGTTTTCGACGGCTTTCGGCCGCGATGGCGTGATTTCCGCCTTGCAGATGCTCTGGCTCAATCCGGACCTTGCTCGTGGGGTGCTGGCCTTCCTGGCCCACTATCAGTCGACCGAGACCTCTGTGTTCGACGATGCCGAACCTGGCAAGATCATGCATGAAACCCGCAAGGGCGAAATGGCGGTGCTGCGCGAGTTGCCGTTCGGCCGCTACTATGGCGGCGTCGACACCACGCCACTCTATGTCTATCTGGCTTCATCCTACGCCGAACGCACCGGGGACGAGGCGTTCGTCGACCGTATGTGGGACTCGCTGGGCGCTGCCACTGCCTGGATGGAAGAAGTCGGAGCCCGCAACGGCGAAGGTTTTGTGACCTACAACAGGGCGGCCGACACGGGTCTGTTCAACCAAGGCTGGAAGGACAGTTCCGATGCCGTCTTCCATGCCGACGGCACCATCCCCAGAGGGCCGATCGCATTGGTCGAGGTGCAAGGTTATGCCTTCGCTGCATATCTAGGGATGGCGGCGCTGGCCGCCAGGCGCGGCGACGACGCCAAGGCGGCGCACTGGAGCGTCCTGGCAGAGAGGATCCGTAAGGCGGTCGAGACGCATTTCTGGATGCCGGACCGCGATTTCTATGCTTTGGCGATCGACGGAGAAGGCAAGCAATGCGCGGTCCGCACGTCCAACGCCGGTCACCTGCTTTATGTCGGGCTGCCGTCGGCGGAACGGGCGCAGGCACTTGCCAGCCAGTTGCTCTCTGCTCATCTTCATAGTGGCTGGGGCGTTCGCACACTGGCCGACGATGAGATCCCATTCAACCCGATGTCATATCATAATGGCTCGATCTGGCCACACGACACCGCGCTCTGCGCCTCCGGGCTCGCCCGCTATCACGAACGAGACAGCGTCGTGAAGCTGATGAGCGGTATGTTCGAGGCGGCGGTCCGTTTCAACATGCGGCTGCCGGAGCTGTTCTGCGGCTTTACACGTGCGGCCAGCGATTCACCGGTGGCCTACCCGGTCGCCTGCCTGCCGCAAGCCTGGTCGGCTGGCTCCGCTTTCATGATGCTGCAGGCTTGCCTGGGCATTCGGGTTGACGGCTGGAAACGCGAGATCACTGTGGAACGCCCGCGGCTGCCTATCGGCATCGACAACATCGTTATCCGCCACCTGGCCATTGGCGAGGCGAAAGTCGATCTCATCTTCGAGCGCATTGGCGACCGTGTTGTGTGTTATCTCGACCACCGCTATGAGGGTCTGGTGCCTCTGGTGGTGCGCTCATAACTAAGGCCGGCAAGCGGCCACTGGCGTCAGCTGCTGTCGGCAGAGGGCCAGCAAGCGCACGCCGCCCAGGCTCGTCTTGAACCACCTCCCGGAACACAATATCGCTGCAAACGTTGCCAAGACAATCGATTGTCTTTGAGGGATGCCATGGCGATCCGTCGAAAAGCCGAGGAAGCTGGTATTTTCGATCCGTCCGAGTTGGCTCTGCTGGCTCGGGCGTTCGAGCAGCTCAAGCTTGAAGGTCAATCGACTGGTCAGCGTGAGGCGCTCGCGTCTCGGATTATTGCCAACTACATGGCCGGCGTGACCGACGAGACAGAACTGATTTCGCTATCAAGGCAGCCGTTGGGCCGATAGCGCCGCCCTCTTGGCGGTCCGCCGCTGGGTGAGGGCGCGTAACGGGGGCTCCGCCGCACCCAACCAGCAAGCCGGCTCCCAATGTGCTCCGTGATGGACACTGCCAGTCGCAATCTGAAGGAATGGCATACACAGCCAGCCCAGCGCAAAACCTGTACGGAGACTCCGCCTGAAGCTCCTTCGGAGCTTTGGCTTTTCGAGCGCATTGATTGGTCGTGAGTTTAGTTGGTCTTCAACTGGCCGACGCGGTTTTCGGCAATCCAGCGGGCGGCAAGCACCAATGCGCCCATACTGAAATCCTTGCCGTGTTTGGCCACCATTTCTTCCGACAGCTTGGCGAGCCGTTCGAAGAATTCGTCCTTGCTCTCGTCCTCGGTGGGTTCGGTTTGCATTTTGTGCTCCTTTTGCATGCGGCCTGCCTTTGCTATTTGAACATCTGTGCGGGAAAGGTGACGATCGCGGCGGTGCCGTCGGCTGCGCCCACTGCCAGGTGGCGTCCGTCGCCGGACCAGACAAGCGCGGTCACCGCGCTGCCCAGCGGCCTGACGAGGAGTTCGTCTCGCGCGCCGATCTGGGCGATGGTGATCCGGCCGTTGGCATAGCCGGCCGCAATCAGTTTTTTCTCCGGGTGCGCAGCCACTGTCTCGACCGGAACCAGCCCGGCTCGGCCGGTCTCCAGCGCGCCCGAGGTGTCGCCGTCAAGTGGCGGAGCCGTCATCGACCAGCCGGCGATCCGGAAGGCGCCCGACGCAAACAGCGCATGCTCCGGCCGGCTCCAGCACAGTGTCCTGACCGGCGATGGAAATCCCGCGACGATGCCGTAGCGATCATCGGTCATGCTGACCAGGGCAAAGCCGCCTGTTTCGAGCCCACAGGCCAGCCATGTGCCATCGCCACTCCAGCGGATCGACACCGGGCGCGCCGAAAAAGAAACGTCGCGTATCGGGGTAGCGTCGCCGTCGACCGCCCAGATCGATAGTCCATCATCCCGGCCGCAGGCTAGGCGCCTTCCGCCTGGCGAAAAGGCTAGCGCATCCGTGGACGGTGTCGCATCGTGTCGCAGTCGTACTGCATCGCCTTGGCCGCGTGCCAGGAAGACATCCTGGCCGTTGCTGACGGCTGTGATGGCCGTCCGGGGGTTGTGGTCGACGGCGACGACCGGCCCGTCGATCTTGACCAGCGTCTCCATCACATTGCCGTCCGCGGCCAGATGCACCGCTTCGCCAGCCGCCGTTCCAACGAGGAAGCCGAAGGAAAAATAGCTGGCGAGCGGGACGTCTCCATCCCCCAACGCAGCGGTGGCGATCAATGGTGCCGGTGGCTTCTCCCGCGGGCGGATCGTCGTCTGGCCGAGATCGCCGCTCACCCTGATCCGCGATTCCGGCGGCTCCTGGTCCGCGACCGCGGCTATGGCGACCGTTCCGTCCACGCTGGTGCATGCGACAGCCGAGCCATCGGCGCTGAAGCGCAGGTTGGCGATCGCCGACGGGCGACGCCAGCTTCGCGCCAGCAGGTCGAACAAGGTCAGGTTCTGTATCGCGTGCTGGTTCATGACCATTCCCTTCGTCAGTTACCCACCGTCGCCGCGAGGCTGCGGTCGACGTCCTCGACCTCACCCTCCGCGGCGGCGATGCGTTGCTCGCACCTCGCGCCTTCCTGCATGACCGCCGCGGCTCTCTCCTCCGCCTCATGCAAATCCTGCACCAGTTGCGCGCTGGCGCCGCTCCTGCCGATTTCGAGTTCCAGGCGCAGCACCTCCATCTCGATACCGGCGCGTTTCTGATCGAGCCGCAGCGCCTCGGCAGTCAGCGCGGAGACGTTGGCGACAAGATCGAGCCGGCGGGCGAGCAACATGTCACGCCTGGTAGTTTGCCCCATCGGATCCTCCATCATTTTTCGGTCCCAGCCGTCGGTCCGGGTGGTTTTTCGAAAGCCGACAGCAATTTGGGCAATGTGCCGGCCTGCGACTGGAACTGTTTTTCGGCCGTTTCGATGTGGCTCTTGAACTGATCCCAGATGTCGACGCGGATCATCGATGTCGTATCGCCGGTAAGGCGCTCGATCTCCTCGACGCGGAACTGCCGCGACAGCGAAACGCCGGAAAACACGAAGTCGCGCAACAGGATCGCATGGTTCTCGATGAACAGATGGATCATCGGATGCGTTTCCGTGGTGACGCCGCCGGCGGCAAGCTCGGCCCGGATGAAGTCTTGGAAGTGGCTCTGGAGGCGATGTTGGCTCTCGCCCATAAAGCGCATGACAAAGACCAGGTCACTGGGCATCAGCCTGACAAGATCGCCGGTGACGCCATCAGCCTGGCTGGACATTGGCTCGGGCTGCCTCCGGCTGTCTTTGTCGTTCGCCACGGTTTTTCTCCAGGAGGCCCGTCCGTGAGCCATCGCCCTCAAATAGTAGAGAAAGGAGAAGAATAAAATAGATGATGTGTTTTTTTCAAATTTGCTGCGAATGCTAACTTGATATATCGCAATTGCGAATAGATATTAAATATTACATGCGTACGTTACAACTGTAAAAGAACGTTACAGTTGCCGTCCTCTTCATGTGCCGAAAGGGCGGCGATTTGTTTTTAGCGTCAGGCGCGGGCGCCATTTTCAAATTGGCACGGCGCTTGCTTTATACATTTCCACAAGAAGCCCATCGCGCTTTTGACGCGGTGCCAAAAGAACGAAGGAACGGAGGAAGCAGGTCACGTCCGCTTCGATACGCCCATCGCATATGCGGTTGGCGCCGCGGTCCCTGTCAGACTCTAACACCTTTGCCGCGATCCACTTGAATGGCCGGACCATGAGTCGCGCCTGACTGCGCAACCCTTTGTCGTGCCGTTCGCACTCTCACTTGCGGCGCTGTGCGCCGCTTCATGCCGGGGTCAAGGGACCTGCGGCTCAAACCTGGTGGAGGCTTATGACCATGACGTCTCTGACGCTCAACAAGATTACCTCGCAACGCGGAATCTCCGTCGGCGAGGCAACCAAGAAGATTGCCGATCTCGGCTGGAATCCTTCCTACGTCCAGGAAGCGATGACGTTTCCGACGGACTACAAGATCAACAAGACGCCGCGCGACCCGATGAAGCAGGTCCTGCGGTCCTACTTCCCGATGCAGGAAGAGAAGGACAACCGGGTCTACGGCGCGCTGGATGCGGCGCTGCGCGGCGACATGTTCCGCAATGTGGAACCGCGCTGGGTCGAGTGGATGAAACTCTTTCTGGCGATCATTCCCTTCCCGGAAATTTCGGCTGCCCGCTCGATGGCGATGGTCGCCCGTATCGCCCCTGGCGAGGAACTCAGGACCGGCTTCACGATGCAGATGATCGACGAGTTCCGGCACTCGACGATCCAGATGAACCTGAAGAAATGGTACATGGAGAACTACATCGATCCGGCTGGCTTCGACATCACCGAGGAAGCCTTCGGCAAATGCTACGCCACGACTATCGGCCGGCAGTTCGCGGAAGGTTTCATCACCGGCGACACCATGACTGCCGCCTGCATGTACCTGACCGTGGTGGCCGAAACCGCCTTCACCAACACGCTCTTTGTCGCCATGCCTTCGGAAGCCGCCCGCAACGGCGACTATGCGCTGCCGACCGTCTTCCTGTCGGTGCAGTCCGACGAGAGCCGGCATATCGGTAATGGCCACTCACTGCTGATGGCGGCGCTCAAGGAGCCGGAAAATCACCTCTTGCTCGAGCGCGACCTGCGCTATGCCTTCTGGCAGAACCACGCGATCGTCGATGCGGCCATCGGCACCTTCATCGAATACGGCACCACCAACCGCGACAAGAACAAGGAGTCTTACGCGGAAATGTGGCACCGCTGGATCTATGAGGATTACTACCGCACCTACATGCTGCCGCTCGAGAAATACGGCATCAAGGTCCATCACGACGACGTCCAGGCGGCCTGGGAACGCATCACCAAGAAGAACTATGTCCACAAGGTCGGACAGTTCTTCGCGGTCGGCTGGCCGGTCAACTTCTGGCGCATCGAAGCCCAGACCGACAAGGACTTCGAGTGGTTCGAGCACAAATATCCGGGCTGGTACGCCGAATTCGGCGACTTCTGGAAATGGTACGCCAAGCTCAGCCACAAGGGCGAGAAGGTACTGCTGTTCAACAGCGACGTCGGCTACGTCTATCCGCATCGCTGTTGGTCCTGCCTTGTTCCCTGCCTGATCCGCGAGGATATGGTGGTCGGCGAGATCGACGGCCAGTTGCACACCTTCGCCCACGAACTCGACAAGTGGACTGCCACCGTGGCGTTCGCCGACGAATATCAGGGCCGTCCGACACCCGCGATGGGCCGCTTCAGCGGCAAGCGCGAATGGGAGACGCTCTATGACGGCTGGGATCTGGCCGATGCGATCAAGGACCTGAACTTCGTCCGCTCCGACGGCAAGACGCTCGTTCCGCAGCCGCATATGCGCTTCGACGACAAGGAGATGTGGACGCTGGACGACGTGCGCGGCAACAAGCTCGGGTCGCCGCTCAACGCGCTGCGTGCCATGTCACCCGCGGACCGTGAGAAGCACCTGGCGGAATACCGGGCCGGCTTCACGATCACCCCCTGCAACTGATCAGGCCAAAGGGGGGCGGGTTCGTCCCGCCCCTTCCTTTCACTGGAGGTCCGTATGTCGGAAACCCACACGGTCAGGCTCAGCCCGGTCGGCGTCGAATTTGATGTCGAAAATGGCGAAACGGTACTCAACGCCGCTTTCCGCCAGGGCATCGCCCTGCCGCACGGCTGCAAGGAAGGGCAATGCTCGGCCTGCAAGAGCGTGCTGCTCGAAGGCGAAGTCGACATGCTGAAATACTCGACTTTCGCGCTGAACGACATGGAGAAGGAGAGCGGCCACGTCCTTTTGTGCCGCTGCATCGCCTACTCCGATCTGGAAGTCGAGCTTCTCAACTACGACGAGGAGATTTTGGCGAAAGCGATCGCCGTGAAGACGTTCAACGGCCGGATTGCTCTGATCGAGCACCTGACCCACGACATTCGCGGCATCGAGATCGAACTCGGCTCGCCGATAAAGTTCTGGGCGGGGCAATATGTCGACATCACGGTTACCACGGAAAAAGGGGAGACGATTACGCGCTCGTTCTCCATGGCAAATACGCCGGACCAAACCGAAAAACTCTGCTTCATCATCAAAAAATACCCTGAGGGAAAGTTCTCTGGAGAACTCGATTCCGGAGGAATCAAGGTTGGAGCCGAAGTCACCGTCGTCGGACCCTACGGAACCTGTTTCCGTCGGGAAGAACGGCAAGGACCCCTAGTCCTGGTCGGCGCCGGCTCGGGCATGTCGCCGATCTGGTCGATCCTCAACGACCATCTGAAGAGCGGCGAGAAACGTCCGGTCTATTTCTTCTACGGTGCCAGGACCCGCAACGACCTGTTCTATCTCGACAGGATCGCCGAGCTGGTCGGCCAGCATTCGGATGTCACTTTCATTCCCGTGCTGTCGCACGCGACTGATGACGCCGAATGGGAAGGCGAACGCGGTTTCGTACACCAGAGTGTCGATGCCAAGCTCAAGCAACTTGCGGTCGACGGGCAGGGCGATGTCCATGCCTGTGGCCCGCCACCGATGATTGATGCGCTTCAGCCGGTTCTATTCATGAACGGGTTCGAGACCGAGCGGATCTTCTTCGACAAGTTCACCACATCGACAGGTGCTACGCCGACCCACTGAGGGGACGGCCACGCAACTGCAACCACAACTGCAACAAGGGAGTGAAGACTATGCCAGCTATCTCGAGTTCAGTCGGATCCGGAGCCGCCGGCGCGGCGATCTTTGCCGATTCCGACAGCCGGAAGTACCGGTATTTCGACCCGAAGGGCCAGCGCGCCACGCACTACGAAGACATGACGGTCGACGTGCAGCCTGACCCGGAGCGTTACTTGATCCAGGACTGGATCATCTCCTTTGCCGACGGCAAGGGCGCTTATGTCAAGCAGAACACTGCTGCGCAGAGCTCCAACTGGCATGCCTTTCGCGCCCCCGATCAGGAATGGGAACGCACGCACTACCAGCGCCAGTCGAAAATCGAGACGATGGTGCAGAGCGTCATCAACAACGCCCGCAAGTCGGGGGCGCCCAAGACCCTCGACAAGGCCTGGGTCAAGATTCTGCAGACGCAGCTCGGCGCCTGGAAGCACTCCGAATTCGGGCTCGGCACCTCGCTGATGCAGGCGCAGCGTTACGGCTACACCCAGATGATCAACAACGCGACGCTGACCAACTCGTCCTACAAGCTGCGGCTTGCCCAGGACATCACGCTCTACCTTGCCGAGATCGGCATGGACCTTCCCGGCTGGGACGACGAACTTGGCAAGAAGGCCTGGCTCGAGGACAACAACTGGCAAGGTACCCGCGAGGCGGTCGAAACCATCATGGGCGCGACCGACTATCTCGAACAGTATTTCGCCATCAACATCGTCTTCGAGCCGCTGGTCGGGGAGGCATTCCGCTCAGGCTTCCTGATGCAGATCGCTGCCGCCAACCACGACTTCATAACGCCTGCGGTGATCTCGGCCGCCGAGGCCGACTACGAACGCAACCTCGCCAACACGATCGACCTCATGCACATGCTCGCCAACGACGAGAAGCACGGCGCGGCGAACAAGAAGCTCTTCCAGGGCTGGGTCGAGAAACACGGCGCGCTCGCCGACAAGGCAGCCACCGGCCTGCAGCCGATCTGGTCGATGCCGCATTCCAAGCCGGTCGCCTTTGCGGATGTCCGTGCCAAATCCGAGGAACGGATTGGTCAGATACTCCGCGAACTTGGCCTCAAGCGCTGACACAGGGAGAAACCGTCATGTCAACTGCAGCACGCGACGCATCGCAATCCAACATCTTCAGGGCGATGAAGGACATCACCTTCGAACAGACGATTTCGCATCAGTGCGGCGTCACCATGAACGACTCGGTCGAAGCCAGAGCCATCGCCGAATTCATGGGCCTGAAGCCGAACGTGATCGTAACCTATCAACCGGCGATGATCCGGATCGATGGCACCGGCAAGCTGATCTTCAAAATGGACGAGATCAGCGAATATCTCGGCCGCGAGATGACGGCGGAAACCTTCGAGGTCAACAGCTCCACCCACTACGGGCGGATGGTGCGCATCGACGACAACACCGTGATCCTGTTCGGCAACATGGACGAGATGTTCGAATACATCGAATAGCCGGCAAAAAATCAGGCGTGCCGGCTGATTTCGGCACGCCGAACCGATCAACACGCATCTTGCGGAGGAAAGAATGTTTAGGACACCGGAAGGCAAGGATATTTTCGTGGTCGACGGCCACACCCATTTCTGGGACGGCAGCCCGGAGAACCAGAAGAATATTCACGGCAAGCAGTTCATCGATTGCTTCTACGCCTATCACACGGGGATGAGCCCCAAGGACCAGCTGTGGGAGAAGAGCAAGTTCGAGAAATACAGTGCCGACGATCTCTATCGCGACCTGTTCATCGACGGTCCAGACGATATGGCGATCGTCCAGTCGACCTATCTCAAGGACTTCTACAAGAACGGCTTCAACACGATCGAACGCAACGCCGAGGTGGCCAAGCGTTATCCGGAGCGTTTCATCGTCAACGGCGCCTTCGATCCGCGCGACGGTGAGAAGGCGCTTGAGTACATCCATTTCCTCAAGGAGACCTACGACGTCAAGGGCGTGAAGATGTACACGGCCGAATGGAACGGCGCCTCCAAGGGCTGGAAGCTCACCGATCCCGACGCCTACAAATGCTTCGAACTCTGCGACAAGCTCGGCATCAGGAACATCCACGTCCACAAGGGCCCGACGATCCTGCCGCTCAGCAAGGATGCGTTCGACGTGCATGACGTCGATCATGCGGCGACGGATTTCCAGGGCCTCAACTGGATCATCGAGCATTGCGGCTTGCCGCGTCTTGACGATTTCTGCTGGATCGCGACGCAGGAAACCAACGTCTATGGCGGGCTTGCGGTGGCGCTGCCCTTCATCCATGCCCGCCCGCGCTATTTCGGCGAGGTCATCGCCGAACTGCTGTTCTGGATCGGGCCGGAGAAAATCCTGTTCGGTTCCGACTACGCGATCTGGACGCCACGCTGGCTGGTCGAGAAATTCTGGGCCTACCAGATCCCCGACGACATCGCCGCAGAACGCGGCGTGCAACTGACCGACGAGATCAAGGAGAAGATCCTCGGTCTTAATGCCGCGCGTCTCTACAACATCGACATCGCAGCCAAGAAGAAAGCGCTCGCCAGTTCGCCCTTCAGCATCGCGGCGGAGTAGGGGCCATGGCAACCGCCGCCAGCGTTTCCGGCAACCGCGAGAAGGAGCTCTGGCGGTGCCTTGGTGAGGTCAATGACCCCGAACTCGACGAACCGATTACCGAGATGGGCTTCGTCGAGCGAGCCGTGATGACGGGCGATGGCAGCGTGGAGATAGATTTCCGCCTGCCGACCTACTGGTGCTCGCCCAACTTCGCGTTTCTGATGCTGGACGGCGTCCGCAAGGCGCTCGACCAACTCTCATGGTCGCCGGCCTATCGCGTCAAGCTGCACGACCACATGTTCGCGGAAGAGGTCAATCGCGGCATGGCAGCCGGCAAGACTTTCGGCGATATTTTCGCTGAACTTGCCGAGGATCAGGATCTCGGCGCCTTGCGCGAAACCTTCAGGATGAAGGCATTCAAGCGGCGCCAGGAGGCGGTTTTGCGGGGCCTTCGGCAGCATGGTCTGACCGATCGGGAAATCCTCGGCATGGACCTGCCGGCATACGATGTCGCGCGGCTCGAGGCGGGCGAAGCGGCCAAACAGAAGCCGAGATACCGGGCGGCTCTGATCGAGCGTTTTCCCGGCCGCCGGGCGGATGATCCTGTCTTCGTGACCTGGGAAGGGCAACGCATACAGACTGCCGCACTCGGCGCCCATCTCGCTGAACTGCGCGGTGTGCGCGTCAATATGGAGTTCAACGGCGCGCTTTGCCGTGGGCTCAAGCAGACCAGATACAAGGAACTGTATGTGGTCGACGGCGAACCGACACTGGTCGATTTCATCATGGATCGCGTGCCGGCACGAGCCGCGCCGACCGCCTGAAGTAGAGCCGAAAACAACGGCCTCCCTCGCACGAGGCCCCTAACCAACAACCCGCCCGTAAGGCGGAAGGAGGAATCATGCCCAAAATAATGCTTCACAACTCCGACGCCCGTCGTGCTCTCGCCCGTGGCGTCTTTCGGCTGGCCGCTGCCGTCGAGCCGACGCTCGGCCCCAAAGGCATGAACGCGATGATCGATCGGCCGATCGGCACGCCGATGGTGACCCGTGACGGCGTCAGCATCGCCTCCGAGATCGAATTGCACGACCGTTTCGAAAACATGGGCGCGCAGGTCGTTCGCGAAGTGTCGATGCAAACCAACGAGGTCGCCGGCGACGGTACCACGACTGCCATCGTGCTCGCCAACGCTCTCATCCAGGGCGGTGTGGAGGCGAATGAACGCGGCGTGAAATCCGTCGATCTGTGCAAGGGCATCGACCTTGCCGTGACAGCGGTGGTGGCGGCGCTCAAGGCTTCGGCCAAACCGGCTAAGGGCAACGGCATTCTCGCCTCGGTCGCCAACATTGCGGCGACCAATACCAAGCTTGGCGCACTGGTGGCGGAAGCCCACCAGCGGGTGGGGGCCGAAGGCGTCATCACCACGGACTTCAGCGTCACCACCGAGACCACGCTCGATGTGGTCGAGGGCATGTCCTTCGACCGCGGCTATCTCTCTCATCACATGGTGACTGACCAGGAGAAGATGGAGGCTGTTCTCGAACGGCCGTACATCCTGATGACCGATCTCAAGATCAAGCAGCCCGAGGCGCTGGATGCGGCTCGCCGCATTGCCGCCGAGGATGGTCGGCCGCTGCTGATCGTGTCCGAGGAAATGTCGCCGGAAGTCGTGGTAACGCTACTCGGCAAGCAAGGACCTGGAAAATACCTCGTTGTCCATCCGCCGGAATATGGCCATTGGCGCAAGGCGATGATGGAGGATCTGGCGATCATCACCGGCGGCAAGGTGATCGCGCGCGACCTCGGCGGTCGGCTGGAGGACATCACCGCCGACGATCTCGGAACGGCTGACCGGGTGAAGACCAGTTCGTCCTACACCTCGATCATCCGCGGCGGCGGCGACCACGCGGCAATCGCGTCGCGTCGCGCTCAGGTGCAGCGGCAGTATGAAGCTTCGCCGCCGAATATCGATCAGGACAAGTTGCGCGAACGCCTGGCCAAGCTTTCTGGCGGCACCGCGATTCTCTATGCCGGCGGTGTCACGCCGGTCGAGCAAAAGCGAACCATTCAGCTCATCGAGGATTCGCTGAATGCGGTGCGCGCCGCATCCGAAGAGGGCGTGGTCGCCGGAGGTGGCTCGGCGCTTGCCCAGATCGCGCCGCTGCTCGACAGGGTGGCGGCAGACGTCGACGGCGATGTCGCCGAAGGCGTGCGCCTGGTGCGATCGGTGCTGTCGCGGCCGCTCTGGCGCATAGCCGTCAATGCCGGCGCCGATCCCGAAGCGGTCGTGGCGGAAGTCACGCGCATCAACGGCGGCTACGGCTACAACGCGTCTGCCGGCAGCTACCAGAACATGTTCGAGGCAGGGATCATTGATCCGGTCCGCGTCACCTACACAGCACTCGCCAACGCAGCTTCGGTGGCGACGCTGATCCTGACCACCGAAACGCTGATCGGCCATCTCGCCGAGGACGAGGACCCGACGGCCGGACCGGCTCGCGGTGGCGGCTCTGAAAAGCTCGGCCGCGCCTGAAGCAATCCGAACAATCTCGACGTTGAAAGGATACGACGATGAAAGCTGCCAGACTGTACGAATACGACCCGCATATGAACGTCCAGCTCAGGGTCGAGGAGGTCAAGGCGCCGACCATTACCGCTCCCGACGAGGTCATAGTGCGGGTAGGTGCTGCCGGCCTCTGCCGAACCGACCTCCACATCATCGAGGGTGTGTGGAAGCCGACCATGGATCCAGAGGGGACGCTGCTGCCTTACATCATGGGCCATGAAAATGCAGGCTGGGTCGAGGAGGTCGGCAGCGGCGTCAGGTCGGTCAAGCGCGGTGACGCCGTGATCTGCCACCCCTTCCGCTCGTGCGGCATCTGCCTCAACTGCCGCCACGGCGAGGATATGTACTGCGATAACGGCCAATTTCCGGGCCTCGGCATGAACGGCGGTTTCGCGGAGTATTTCATCACCAGCGAGCGTTCGTTGATCAAGCTGAACGCCAACGTCACGCCGATCGAGGTGGCGCCGCTTGCCGACGCCGGCATCACCGCTTATCGCGCCGCCAAGCGCGCCGCCAAACTGCTGCGACCAGGGAGCTATTGTGTGCTGCTCGGCATAGGCGGGCTCGGCCACATCGCGCTGCAATCGCTGCACGCGATCTCGGGCTGCCGCATCATCGCCGTCGATCGCGAGCCGGCAGCACAGGTGCTGGCCAAGGATCTCGGCGCCGACTTCGTCCTCGATGGCGGGCCGAACGTCATCGAGGAGGTCAGCCAGATCACCGGCGGAGGCGCCCATGTGGTCATCGATTTCGTCGGCGAGCTCGGCGTCGAAAACATCTGCTGGAAGATGGTGCGCAAGGGCGGGCAACTGTTCGTCGTCGGCTATGGCGGCAATATCAATGTGCCGACCGCCCATCTCGTCATCGAGGAGATCAACATCGGCGGCAGCCTGGTCGGCAATTTCACCGAGCTTGTCGAACTGATGGAGCTCAACGCCGACGGCAAGGTGAAGATGCACTACACCGAATACAACCTTGCCAGCATCAACACTGCGCTCGACGATTTCAAGAACCGCCGGTTCACCGGCCGCGGCGTCATCGTGCCCTGAAATATATGGGCCGGATTTCGCGCGGTCGGGTGCGGTGTCCGGTCACATCTAGAGGGAGAGAAAGGGTCCGGGCGGCATCACCAAGATCGGCGCGGCTGTGGCAATTTCGCTGACCATTGGCATGACTTTCCCCAGCCAGTGGCGCGAATGCCGCTCGGCGCTTTTGTGCCGGTGACGGGTTCTGATCCTAGAGGAAACCGCGGCGGATGCCGTATTGGTCGAGTTTGCGATAGAGTGTCGGCCGGGAAATACCGAGCCGCCGCGCGACCCGACTGAGATTGCCGCCCTCGGCCGCCAATGCGTGCTTCATCGCCTGGCGTTCCGCCTCGACGAGTGTGCCTCCAGGCGACTCGGCCGACAGGGTCTTGCCATCATCGGACGTGGCGCTGGGCGCCGCGATTTCACCGGGGAGATCGTGGAGCCCGATATCTCGGCCCCGCGCCAGGACATGCAACCGCCCGATGAGGTTCCTCAGTTCGCGTACATTGCCCGGCCATTGATAGGCGAGCAGGGCATCGAGCGCTTCTTGGGAAAATTCCAGCGGGTCCTCGCCCGCTGCGGTGGCGATCTGCCGGTTGAAATGTTCGACCAGCAGCAGCACATCCTCGCCACGCTCGCGCAGCGGTGGAACAGTGATCGAAACCGCGCCAATTCGATAGTAGAGATCGCGGCGGAATCGGCCTGTGGCAATTTCGTGCTTGAGATCGCGATTGGTCGAGGCGACCAGGCGCACGTCCACCGGGCGGCCCCGGCTGTCGCCAATGCGGTTGACCACGCGCTCTTCCAGGACACGCAGCAGAAACGGCTGGATCTCGAGCGGCAATTCGCCGATCTCGTCGAGACTGAGGACGCCGCCATGGGCGAGCTCGAAAACCCCCGGTTTGCCTTCACGCGAGGCGCCGGTAAAGGCGCCGGCGACATGGCCGAACAACTCGCTGCCGAACAGGTCCCTGGTGATCGCCCCGCAATTCATGGCGATGAACGGATCGTTCGCCGTGCGCCGGCCGCCGGCATGGACAAGCCGCGCAAACAGCTCTTTCCCGACCCCTGTTTCACCCTCGACCAACAGCGATGTTACGCTGCTCGACCGGGCGACGCGGCGGGCGACGTCGATGGCGGCATGCAGCGCTTCGCTTTCGCCGACGATCATGGCGACAGCATCCTGAAGATGCTTGTTCACTTCCCGGTGGACCACCGCCGCACTGGAGACTGCCGGCACGGAGGGGAACACCAGCGCCGCGCCGCGGAGGTCGCCATCGAGCTTGAGCGGGGTGATATGGCAGGATCGCAGATGGGCCGGCAGCGCCCTGGCAAGGTCGGCTTCGGAGCCGGAGGACGGAAGGTTCATCAGCCAGCGGCCACGGCCTGGCTCCATCGGGCCGTCCATCATCTCAGTGGCCTCGCCATCAGGCACATTGTTGCAGAAGATGGCACGACCGCGGTGGTCGACGATTACCAGCCCGTCCTTTCGGCGGTAGCCGGGAGCCGATGAAATGAAAGCTTCGAGCAGGCGCGTGCGCTGTTCCTGCTGCTGTTCGGCCAATGCCTTTTCGATCTGCCGGGCTGTCGCGGCGACGAGCGCGGTGTTGTGCGGCCTGAAGATCGGCGAATAGCCTGACAGGTCGACCACACCGATGATCTTGCCGTCCAGCGGGTCGCGAATCGGCGCGCCGGCGCAGGTCCAGGATTTGATGCCGGCACAGAAATGCTCGGCCGCATGCACGAAAGTCGGCTCGCCGGTCCACAGCGCCGTACCGATGCCGTTCGTCCCGACGGCATCCTCGTTCCATTTGCCGCCGATGGCCAAGTGGATATCCATGCCGTCATGCAGCGTCTTCTTGTCGCCGATGGCGTCGATCAGCACGCCGTCGCTGTCGGCCAGAACCAGCATCGCGCCGGTCCCGTCCAGTAACTGGCCAAGCGATGCGAACGACCGCCGCGCCGCCGAAAGCAGTTCTGCATTGGCCCGGGTAAGATATTCGATTTCGTCGCGATCACTGCTCAGCGGCGCTTCAATGCCTTGAGCGTTGATGCCGCCGGTGGCACTGCGATACCAGGAATCGTGAATGAGGGAGCGGACGTGGCTTGGGTGGACAGCATCGCCGGCGCATTTGGGCTCGTCAGCCAGGAAACTTTCCCAGGCGCGCATGGTGGCATGCTCGTCATAGTCGATGTTGCTCAGAGCCATTTGGCCGGTGGTCAGCGACCTACGCGCCGGAAGGGCATCGATCTTCATCTGATCGGGGGCTATCTCGCGTTTCATTCAGTCATCACAGAACCTTTGTTTCATTCAGTCATCACAAAACCTTTGAGACATGCCATTTCTGTATGCTGTCGCGTTCGTAGACTGCCGCGAGTTGGACGTGAAGAAGCACGCCCAGGCGTTAGCCTGATCAGTTGATGCCGAGTTTCGCGCCGATGTCGAAGGCAAGCTGTTCTTCGGTATAGGTGGCAGCGAGGCGGGATCCGTCCATGTCGGCAAGCGCCTCGGCAACGATTTCGTCGACCGGCGAGAAGAAGCCATTCTGCTTTGTAGCCAGCACGAAGACCTGGTCGCCGCCGCGGTCGCGGATATCGCCGATGTGATGAAGTTGACGGCCAGTGTTCCGATCCTTCGAAATGACGCGGCCGTTCATGGTGACTTGGATGGACGGCTTGGCCTCGGCAACCGGTGCCGCGCCGCCACCGACATGGATGATCAGGCCTTCCGCCTTTGGTTGCTGTCGTGGCTTCCTGGAAGCTGAATAGCCGCCACCGCTGATCTGGTCGGCAAGGCGGACGATGGTCGAGCGGTTCTGCTCGATCAGTCTTTTGACGTGTGCGTCCTCGCGCCGCGGGCCATCCCGCTTGGAGATAATCTCGACCATGAATCCTCCCAGATTCGCTCCGCGTCGCCGTTTCTACGGCTCAATTCTTCTTTTGCGGTGAACCCTACACCGCCTCGGCGAAGTTCGCCATTCATATCAAGATAGCGCCAAAATTTGCTTTGCTGGTAGCAGGCGGCTGCTACACGGGATTTCCGATAACCGGAACGCCCGCTTGCTCAGATGCACGCCCGCTGCCATGCCGGCCTCGGCATGCGGCTTGACTTCATTGAGGCGACGGTGAAAGGCGAGAGGCTCGACTTGCGACGGACTATCTGCTCGCCAGCGTCGCTACAAGATCGCTGAAGCGTTCGCCCTGGATGCTGACATGCTGCCGCAGGAGCGTGCGCGCCTGCTCCGCGTCGCCGGCGAGGATTGCTTCCACGATCGCGCCATGCTCGGCGAACGACGTGGCAACGCGGTTGCGCACGCGCAGTTGGAGACGCCTGTAGGGCTGCAGACGGCGGTGCAGTGCGACGCACTGCTCGGCCAGAAAACCGCTGTGGCTGGCAGTGTAGATAGCTTTGTGAAAGCGTTCGTTATCGTAATAATAGGCGTCGCTGTCGCCGGCCGAAGACGAACGCTCGCAATCTGCATGCGCGGCCAGGATGGTTGTGCGATCGGCATCGGTGAACCGTCGCGCGGCCAGCGAACCGGCCAAGCCTTCAAGTTCCGCCATCACCTCGAACATTTCGAAAATGCGGTGCGGTCCCGGATCGATCACCACGGCACCCCGGCGCGGCCGGATCTCCACCAGCCCGATTGCGTTCAACTGCATCAGCGCCTCGCGCACCGGCGTCCTCGACACGCCGAAGCGTGTTGCCAATTGCACCTCGTCCAGTCGTGCACCGGGGGCGAAGTCGTTCGAGATTATGCCGTTTTCAATCTCGTCACGTAGGCGCTGAACGACATTCTCCGACATTTTCTGGGCCTTCCAATGCAGCATGATAAATCTTGTATGCAAGAACATTGACTTTGCGTACAAGAACGTTTAAGAACAATACCACAAAAGGCAAGTCGCACAAATGGGTGGACGCATCCGAGCACCCGGCACGCGTCGAGGCCGCGCGGCGGGTCTGCTTGCGCCGATTTCGATTTTTTTGCCAGGAGGGACTCCGACATGGCAGGCATCTCGTTCTTTAGCGATATGGTGCAAAGCATTACCGATCGCGGCCGCAGGCTGGTTGCGGCAGGGGCGCGCAGCGAACCGGTCCAAGCCGAGACGAATATCGAAACACTCTGCGACATGCTGTTGTCCAGCCGGGGCGAGGCCTCGGGCATGGCATTGGCCGCCGAGGTCCTTCAGCGCTGGGCCCAACTGGACGCGGCCGGTCAGCAAGACTTCGCGCGTATGCTGCACGAACAGTTCGGCCCAGACATCGCCAAGCTTGACAAAGCCATCGAGCGCTACCGCAGCGACAGGAGCTCGGACGCCGTCATCGAACTGCACCAGGCCGCCGAGCCGCGTCGCCAGGAACTGGTGCGCAGACTGAACCTGGCCCCCAAAGGCACGGCAAGGCTGGTGGAGATGCGCGAACGCCTATTAGCCATGAAGGATGCGACGGAACCGTTTCGCGCTGTCGATGCCGACTTCGCCCACCTGTTCGGCTCATGGTTCAACCGCGGTTTTCTGACCCTGCGTCCGATCGACTGGTCCACGCCAGCTGACATCCTGGAGAAGATCATCAAATACGAGGCGGTGCATGAAATCGCCGGCTGGGAGGAGCTGCGGCGGAGGCTAGCTCCAGCCGACCGCAGATGCTTTGCGTTCTTCCACCCGCGTCTCGCAGACGATCCGCTGATCTTCGTCGAGGTTGCGCTGACCAGGGCGATTCCCTCTGCCATCGCTGATGTGCTCGATGTAAACCGTTCGCCGATCACGGCCCAGGACGCCACCACCGCTGTCTTCTATTCTATCTCCAACTGCCAGGACGGACTGCGTGGCATCTCTTTCGGGAATTTTCTGATCAAGCAGGTGGTGGAGGATTTGCGCCGCGACCTGCCCGGCTTGAAGATCTTCGTGACGCTGTCGCCGGTTCCGGGTTTCGCTGGCTGGCTGGCAAGACTGCGCAAGGCGGCCGATGCCAGCCTCGATGATCGGACCCTCAAGACGCTCGAGCTGCTGGACGATCCGGGCTGGGCGGACAATCCGCAGAAGGCACAGGCCGTTGAAGCGGTGCTTCTCCCGCTCGCCGCACGCTATTTCATTAGGGAACGAGCCACCGGCAGACGGCCGGTCGATCCTGTGGCGCGTTTTCATTTGGGCAACGGCGCTCGCCTTGAACGGCTGAACTTCCTCGCCGATCGCTCCGCCAAGGCGATGCGGCAGTCCCACGGCTTGATGGTCAACTACTTTTACAAGTTGGACGACATCGAGGCGAACCACGAAGCCTTGGCGCAGCATGGCGAAATAGCCGCTTCGCCGGAGGTAAGAAAACTGGCGGCAACCGCTTCGACCGACACCGATATCGCGGCCCCGGTTCATCGACGCCGCACCGAAATGCAGAAAACCTAATAAGCAGATTGGGAGGAGTTCAATGAGCAATCATCTGTTCGACGCCATGCGAGCATCCGCTAAGTCAGGCGAGTCGATTTTCATCGAGACTATTGATGGTCAGCGTTGGACCTATGCAGATGCGCTGCGGCTCTCCGGACAGATCGCCAGCGCAATTGATGTGCTCGGCGTTCGCCCGGGCGACCGCGTCGCGGTCCAGGTGGACAAGAGCCCGCAGGCTCTGATGCTCTATCTCGCATGCGTGCGCTGCGGGGCGATCTATCTGCCGCTGAATACCGCCTATACGCTGGCTGAACTCGACTATTTTATCGGTGACGCCGAACCGCGGCTCGTCATCGTCTCCTCGAAGTCGCGAACTGATGTCGAGACGATCGCGCACGGCTACGGCGCGATTGTCGAAACGCTCGATGCGGACGGCGCCGGGTCGCTCATGGAGTTGGCCCGGGACGAGTCTGACGATTTTCTCGACGCGGCGCGCGCGCCTGACGATCTCGCCGCGATCCTGTACACATCTGGAACCACCGGCCGTTCCAAGGGCGCAATGCTGACGCACGACAACCTTTTGTCCAATGCAATAGCACTGCGCGAATGGTGGCAGGTGACGGCAGCCGACCGGCTGATCCACGCGCTGCCGATTTTTCACACGCATGGGCTCTTCGTGGCGACCAATGTCACACTCATCGCCGGCGCCTCGATGTTTCTGCTGCCAAAGTTCGATCCGGAGGAAATCCTTTCTCTGATGCCGCGGGCGACGCTGATGATGGGCGTGCCGACCTTCTATGTCCGGTTGCTGCAGCATGAGGGCCTGAACCGGGAGACGGTCGCCAACATCAGGCTGTTCATCTCCGGCTCGGCGCCGTTGCTCGCTGAAACGCACGCCGCATTCGAGCAGCGCACCGGTCACGCCATTCTCGAACGCTACGGCATGAGCGAAACCAACATGAACACCTCAAACCCCTATGACGGCGAGCGAAGGGCAGGGACAGTAGGTTTCCCACTCCCGGGCGTGTCGGTGAGGGTCACCGATCCGGCCACCGGCGAGACGCTCGGACCAGGCAAAACCGGCATGATCGAGATCAAGGGCCCGAACGTTTTCCGGGGTTATTGGCGGATGCCTGAAAAGACCGCGGCGGAGTTCACCAAGGACGGCTATTTCATCAGCGGCGACCTCGGCAAGATCGATGAGGCGGGCTATCTCCACATCGTCGGCCGCGACAAGGACCTGGTGATCTCCGGCGGCTACAACATCTACCCGAAGGAAGTCGAGGGTGAGATCGATCAACTCGACGGCGTCGCCGAGAGTGCGGTCGTCGGCATTGCACATCCGGATTTCGGCGAGGGGGTGACGGCCATCGTGGTGCTCAAGCCCGGTGCCACAATGGACGAAAAGGCCGTGCTGAACGCGCTGCGCGACCGCCTCGCGCGCTACAAGCAGCCGAAACGGGTGATCTTCGCCGAGGACCTTCCGCGCAACACCATGGGAAAGGTGCAGAAGAACCTTCTGCGCGACCGGTTCAGCAACCTTTACATGCCCGCCTCCTAGAGCATGATGCCGAAAAGTGTGAAGCGGTTTTCGGACGACATCATGCTCTATCTCTTTGATTTAGAGCCGGATTCAGATTTCAGGTCGACTCCTGAAATCATCCGGCTCTAGGAGGCGCTGACGACCCTGCGTTGGTGCTTGGGAGCGAGACCAACGCAGGCTGATCTACCACCGATGGAAATGAGAACGGGCGCCTGAAGGCGTTTCCCGAGGGAGGAAGCTATGAACATCCAAATTCTGTCGATTGCGCTGCTGATCGGCATGTTCGTGATCGCCACCATGCAGCCGATCAATATGGGCGCGCTCGCCTTCGCATGCGCCTTTCTGGTCGGCTCGCTCGTCATGGCGATGAAGCCGGCGGAAATATTTGCTGGCTTCCCGAGCGACCTCTTCCTGACATTGGTCGGCATTACCTACCTGTTCGCCATCGCCCAGATCAACGGTACTATCGATTGGCTGGTCGAGGGCGCGGTCAAACTGGTGCGCGGACATGTGGCGTGGATTCCCTGGGTCATGTTCCTGGTCGCGGCCGTCATCACCGGCTTCGGTGCGCTTGGACCTGCGGCGGTCGCCATCCTGGCCCCGGTGGCGCTGGGTTTTGCGTTCCAGTACCGCATCAATCCGGTCATGATGGGATTGATGGTTATTCACGGTGCACAGGCGGGCGGCTTTTCGCCGATCAGCGTCTATGGCGGCATTACCAACCAGATCGTCGAAAAGGCGGGGTTGCCGTTCGCGCCGACATCACTGTTTCTCTCCAGCTTCTTCTTCAATCTGGCCATCGCCGTCCTCGTATTCTTCGTCTTCGGCGGCTCGAAGGTGCTGCGTAAGTATTCGGTCGCGTCGGGACCGCTGCCTGACCTCCACCCCGAAGGCGTCACGCAGTCAATCGTCGGCCACGGCGGCACGCCGGCTACTCCGATCAGCCATCACGTCTTTGAGGAGCAGACAAAAAATGTGTCGGCGCTTTCCGGCCTGACTACGGAAAGGCTGACGACATTAGTCGGCCTAACCGCGCTCGCGGTCGGCGCACTTGTCTTCAAGTTCAATGTCGGCCTGGTTGCGATCACCGTCGCGGTCGCGCTCGCGCTCCTCTCGCCAAAGACCCAAAAGGCAGCGATCGACAAGGTCAGCTGGTCGACGGTGCTCCTGATCGCCGGCATCATCACCTATGTCGGCGTCATGGAGAAGATCGGCACGATCGACTACGTCGCCCAAGGCATTTCAAGCCTGGGCATGCCGCTGCTGGTTGCACTCCTCCTCTGCTTCACCGGCGCCATTGTATCGGCATTCGCCTCGTCCACGGCATTGCTGGGAGCCATCATTCCACTGGCCGTGCCCTTCCTCCTGCAGGGACAGATCAGTGCCATAGGTGTGGTTGCGGCGATCGCGATCTCCACCACCATCGTCGACACCAGCCCGTTTTCGACCAACGGTGCGCTGGTCGTCGCCAATGCCCGGGAAGCAGAGCGCGAGGGCGTGCTGAAGACGTTGCTGATCTACAGCGCGCTTATCGCCATCATCGGCCCTGTCATCGCCTGGCTGGTTTTCGTGGTCCCCGGTTTGGTTTGAACGGTCGGCCAATCAGTCTGGCCGCTCCGGTGCAATTTGACCGGCGGCCAGGCTTGACCCGAAATGATCTGATCGGCGTCAACAAGAAAAAAGGCGGCGCAGGCGGAGCTGATTGCCTATCAAGGCAGCCGTTTGGCCGATAGCGCCGCCCGCCCTGCCTGGCGGGCTGTCGCTGCTCATGCGGCGGGTGAGGGCGCGTAGCGGCTGCCCAGCGAATAGCGGCTGCCGACATAGGTGAGCTTGTTGACGGTGGCGACCGCCGCGCCCGACCAGGTCCGCCGATGCAGGAGCAGGCATGGGTCGCCGGGTCGGATCTTCAAATGGCGGGCCGCCATCTCTTCTGCGGCGACGGCCGAGATCACATGCTCCACTTCCGTCAGCGGCGTCGCCCGCTGCAGGTAGTCGTAAGTGGTGGTCGCCACGAAATCTTGCCGATGGTAGTCCGGTGCGAGCGCCGGATTGACAAAGCGTTCCTCGAGTTGGACGGGCACATCGTCTTCGAAATGCACGATGATCGAATGGGCGACCGGTCTGCGGCGCGTGAACTCGAAGGCGACGACGAGGTCCAGCGCCGGGTTGCGAATCTTCTCGAGGACGATGACCTCGGCCCTGTGGCGTGCGCCGCGCGCGGCGATCTCGCCGGCGATGTTCCTGATTTCGATGAGGGCCGATTGCGGTTTCGGCGGCGCCACAAAGGTGCCTACACCCTGGATACGCAGCAGGTGGCCTTCCGAGGTCAGTTCCCTCAGCGCCCGGTGCACCGTCATCCTCGAGACGCCGAGCGTGCTGACCAGCTCGTTTTCGGAAGGCAGCCTGCGGTCCTTCGGCCAGTTGCCACTGCCGATATTGCCAAGCACGTAGTCCTTGACCTTTTCGTAGAGCGGCCCGGCGGTTTCGGTAAGCCTGATCATCGTCCGCTCTCCATCCGGACGATGGTCTTCAACCCGCCGCTCACGCCGGCGATCAGGCGCTGGTAAGCGGCGGGAATTTCGCCGATCGCGATCTCGTCGGACACGAAGCGCGACAGCGCGGGCGCGAGATCGCCCAGCATCGAGACGGCCGGCGCAAGCTCGTCGGCGAAGGCGTGGCAGCCGACAAGCGCGATCTCGCGCTCGACCAGCAAGTTGGGGTCGAGGTCGAGGCGGCCATGCGAAATGCCGACCAGCGCCAGCGTGCCGCCGCCGGCCAAAACATCGAGCAGCCGCGCCATCACCGCCACGCTGCCCGTCGCGTCGATGGCATGGCGCAGATTGGGGGCATGGCGCAGATTGGGATCACAGGGCAGGGCGTCCAGGTCGACGACGGTCGCGCCGCTCACCTTGGCCACAAGCTCCGCACGCGCCGTATTGCGGTCGGCGACGAGGACCTGTCTCTCGCCTGGCCGCGACAGGAGCAGCGCAGCCAATCCGCCGATCGGGCCGCAACCAGCGATAAGCACCGGCGCTGCGGCCGGCGCCGCCAGCCGCCGCACCGCGTGCAGGGCGACCGCCAGCGGCTCCGCCATGGCGGCGATCGCGGGATCGAGCGTGGGGTCGTGGCGCACAAGCAGCCGCGCCGGCAGCTGCGTCTCTTCCGCGAAGCCGCCGTCGCAGATCTCGCCTACAAAGCCCAGTCTGGCACAGACATTATGCCGGCCGGCCAGGCAGGCAGGACACTCGCCGCACCAGAAGCGCGAATCGGCCACGACCCGGTCTCCGAGCGCAAACTGGGACACGCCGGCCCCCACGGCAGTCACTTCGCCAGCGAACTCATGTCCAACGACGCTCGGCGCGCGGCTGATCCACTGACCGGTGCGGAAGTTGTGGAGGTCGGAGCCGCAAATGCCGGCGGCCGTCACCTTGAGCCGCACCCAGCCAGGCGCTGGTTCGCCGGGAGATGGCACGTCCTCAACCCGCAAATCGCCCGCCGCATGGAGTCTGGCCGCCTTCATCATCCGCTACCGCGCCAGATATCGGTCGCGCACGTCGGAGACGGCGTGTTCATGCGAGGAGAAGCCTTCATAGCGGGCAAGTGTGCGGGCATGGCGCGCGAATTCCGGATAGGCCGCTTCCGTCACGTAGCCGATCGAAGAGCGCTTGACGAAATCCGTGACCGAGAGCGGTCCACAAGTACGCGCCCAGCGACTGGTCGGCAGCACGGCGTTGGGGCCCAGCCCGAAATTGCCGATCGAGACCGGCGTGTGCGGTCCCATCAGGATTTCTGCAGCTTCGGTGATGTGGCCAAGGTGCGCGAAGGGGTCGGTGGAGAGGATCTCCAGGTGCTCCGGTGCGTAGTCGTTGATGAAGCGGTAGCTCTCCTCGATCGAGGCCGTCAGCACAATGCCGCCACAGGCGCCGGTCAGGACCGCGGTGGAGAACGCGACCCGTTGCTCGGTCATGCGCGCCCAGTGCTCCGGCAGCGCGGCCAGTGCCTCCTCCGCCACGCGGCGGCTGTGGGTCACCAGATAGGCAGACGAGTCCGGTCCGTGCTCCGCCTCGATGAGGAGGTCGAGCGCGGCCAGCCCGCCATGCACGCTGTCGTCGGCGAGGATGATCGCTTCAGACGGGCCGGCGGGAAGGCCAGGATCGATGACGCCGGCAAGCAGCCGCTTGGCCGCAACCACCCAGGGGCTGCCTGGACCGACAATCTTGAGCGCGGCCGTGATCGTCTCTGTGCCGTAGGCGACCGCGGCGACCGCCTGCGCGCCGCCGCATTTGTAGACCGTTTCGACGCCGGCGAGGCGCGCCGCAACCAGCGTCGCTGCGTCCACCGAACCATCGGGCGCCGGCGGCGTGACGATGGCAAGCTCCGGAACGCCCGCCACCACTGCGGGCACTGCGGTCATCATCGTTACCGAAGGGAACGCCCCTTTGCCGCGCGGGACATAGAGCGCCACCGAGCGGATCGGCGTGAAGCGGTCGCCGGCAAAGGCGCCGGGCCGCATTTCCTTGAGCCACATCGCTTCCGGTTTCTGCTCTTCGTGGAAATGCCGGATGTTGTCGATGCCGAAGCGAATGGCGGCGATCACGTCCTCGTCGACCATGCCGAAGGCGGCGTCGAACTCGGCGGGGCTGACCTTCAGTCGCGTGGCATCGAGATCTGCCTTGTCAAAGTCGCGGGCGAAGCGAACGAGCGCGGCGTCGCCTTCTGTTCGGACCGCCTCGATGATCGGCGCGGCCTTCTCCATAAAGCCAGAGAGATCGGTCTCTGAGCGCCGCATCAATGCCGAACGAGCGGCGGCGTCGAGTTGTCTCAAATCGTGGAATGATACGTTTGGCATAGGATTTCCTTTGCGGCCCGACGAGCCGGCTTTCCTCATTTCGATTTCAGGAAGATGTCGAGCCCGACCAGCCTGTCGAGCAGGAAAACGGCGACAGCCGAGCAGGCGATGAAGACCACGGAGATCGCGGCGAGATCCGGCGTGATGATCGAGCGGATGGAGTTGTAGATGAGCACCGGCAGCGTCACGATGCGGGCATCGACGAGCAGCAGGCTGACCAGGAACTCGTTGAGCGCCAGGATGAACATCAGCAGCGAGCCGGTGATCACCCCTGGCATGACCGCCGGCAAGGTGACGGAGAAGAACACCTGGAGCGGCGGCGCGCCGCAATTGGCGGCGGCCAGTTCAAGATCCGGGTCAAGCCCGGTGGCGCTCGCCGTGACCGCCCAGATCATGAAGGGCAGGTTGATGACGCAGCAGGCGATGCCGACCGGCCAGAGCTGGCCGAGAATGCCGGCGTTGCCGAAGATCAGCATGAGGCCGATGCCCGATCCGATCAGCGGGATGGTGAATGGCAGCAGCAGGTAGATCTGGATCGTCTTCTCAAAACGCACCGCATATTTCGCCAGCGCGATGCCCGCCAGCGTGCCCACTGGAATGGCAACGATCGTACAGACCGTCGCGACCTGGAGCGTGCGCAGGAAAGCATTGCGCAGGTCGGAGGCCTGCGAAATACGCGCGTACCACCGCAGCGACAGTCCATCCGGCGGAAACGTAATGATGTTGCCGCCGGTAAACGAAGCGCCGAGCACAACGATCGTCGGCGCCGAAAGCGTCACCAGGGCGATCGTCACCAGGGTCCACAGGACAATCGATTTGCTGCGCGAGCCGCTCACGCCCGCGACCTCCCCATGGCGAGCGTTCCGGCTCCAAACAGCGCGAACACCAAGCCGACAAGGATTGACCCGAGCGCGACCAGCATAAGCGCCAGCATCGCGCCGAGACCCTGGTCGGAGGTGCGGAAGAACTGGTCGTAGATGGCGTTGGCGATGAAATCCTGCGAGCCGCCGCCAAGGATCGCAGGGACTGCGAAATCGGTGAGCGAAAGCGTCAGCACCACCACGCCGGCGCCGACGAAGCCTGGACGAGCGAGTGGCAGCACGACGTGGATGAACGTGCGAACCCAGTTCGCGCCGAGCGATCCAGCGGCTGCCTCCAGCTCTTCGGGAATCGCGGTGAGCGCCGGCGCCAGCATCAGTACGGCAAACGGCAGCATGTACTGGACGAGGCCGAACAGCACGGCGGGATAGTTATAGATGAGCCGCATCGGGGCCACCCCGACAAGGCCGAGCGCCTCGTTCACCATGCCCTGGTTGCCGAGGATGATCAGCCAGCCATAGGCACGCACCACCTGGCCGATGAAGAACGGCAGGAACAGCGCGATCAGCAGGAATTTGCGCAATCCTGGCGAACGCGTGCGCACCATCAGATAGGCGTAGGGAAAGGCGAAGACCAGCGTCACCGCGGTGACGATCAGGGCGGCAACGAGGCTGCGCTGCGCGACGACCAGGAACAGTGGCTCCGTCAGCGCGCGGCGGAAATTGGCGATGGAATAGTCGTCGGAGAACTGGAAGGTGGTGGTGTCGAGCGTGCGCAGGCTGGCATCCGCGATCTGGATGAGACCAAGCACGAGCAGCCCGACAAGCAGCACCGCCGGAAGCAGCATCAGATAGGGCGTTGCGCGCCTGAACCGCGCCGGCCAGACAGCGGCGGCAACGCCTTCCAGCACATCCATGATGCGCCATGTCAGGGGATAGGCTGTCCTGGCTGCCCGCATGAAAACCCGTATCCGACGTCGTGAAGGAGCCGGTGCCGCACGAGCGCAGCACCGGCCGACCGGCGTCAGCCCTGCATGATCGCCTTGAACTTGGAAAACCACTCGCTCTCGTTCTCGACCTGGATCTTCGACGAGATGCGGATAAGGCGCTGGAAATCCGCTTCAGTGGTCGGATAGGACGGATCGCCCACCAGATCCTTGGGCGGCGTGAGGCCCGGCACCACGCCCGGCAAGCCAAGCCCGTCCAGCCAGATCTGCTGGGCTTCCTTGGTCAAGGCGTGATTGATGTACTGCTTGGCCCAGTAGAGTTCGTTTTCCGGCAGGCCCTTGGGGATCCACAGACCGTCAGTGTCAAATTTTGCACCCTCTTCCGGCACCACCCATTCGATTTTGACGCCGTTCTTGCGCGCCTCCCGGGCGTTGGTCGAGATGGTGCAGGCGGCGTCGATCTCGCCGTTCTGGAACCAGGTGGTGAAGTCGGGATCTTCGCCCAGCAGCGGCTGCTGTGCCTTCATCTTGGTGATGAAATCCCATGCCGGCTGCATGTTGCCGGGAATGTCCTCCAGCTTGCCACCACCGGCGACCTGGGCGGGGAAATGGAAGCCGATGCCGTCATTGTAGAAGGCAAGCCGACCCTTGAACTTCGGGTCAAGCAGATCTTTCCAGGACTTGGGCGGTCCATCCGGGAATGCGGCAGGCCGATAGGCAAGCACATAGACATAACCGTAGGTATTGACGATCGGGAAGCCTTCCAGGCCGGCCGGCTTGGCAAGGTCCGTCACATTGGCGAGGTTCGGCAGGTCGGAGAGGTCTTCCGTCACGCCGCGCAGTGCCGATTTCGTGGCATTGGTGGTGGTGTCCCAGTTGATATGGATCGGCGGGACGCGTTTCTGCGCCACGGCCGCCCAGACCTTGGGCTGAATCTCGTTGTCTTCGGTCAGGTCGTGACGGACAGCAATCCCCGTCATCTTGGTGAAGCTGTCGGACACCCCGGCCTTCAGGCTATCCACCCAGCTGCCGCCCCAGGCGCGCACGATGATCTCCGCCGGCTTTTCCGGTTCCTGCGCATAAGCGCCGCGCAGGCCGAGCGCTGAGGCGCCGCCGAGCGCAGCGGTGGCCTGAAGGAAGGTTCTGCGGGAAAGATGGGATAATGTCGGCTTAAAGCGCTTCATCTGCATTCTCCTCTGGGTTTGACCGGTCTCCGGTTCTATCGAAAAACAAGCATGTCCCTGGCATTCCACCCCAGGAACACGCTTTCGCCTATGTCGAACTGCGTGTGCGCGGCGGGATCATGGTCGAAAACGCGAATGACCTCGTCGCCAATTGCGGCGCAGGCTACCTCATAGACCATGCGCTCGCCTTCGAAGATGGTGTCGGTCACAGTCCCGGCCAGCATGCAATCAAGCTTCGACAGCTGCGCAGCATCGCCGGCGAGACGGATCTGTTCGGCGCGGATCGCTCCCGATGCCTTGTCGCCCTCGGCAGGCGGATTGACCGGATCGCCGACCTTTCCGGCAAGCATCAGATCACCCCGAACGATGGAAACATCGCCCATTTCCGATACGGCCCGTACCGTGCCGGCAATGAAATTGGTGACGCCGATGAAATTGGCGACGAAGGCGTTGCGTGGCTGGCGGTAGGTGTGGATCGGCCGTGCCTTCTGCTGGATCTCGCCCTGATCCATGACGACGATATCGTCGGAAACTACCAGCGCCTCGCGCTGGTCGTGGGTGACATTGATCGTGGTGACGCCGAGCTCACGCTGGATGCGGCGGAATTCGAGCTGCATTTCCTCGCGCAGCTTGCGGTCGAGTGCGGCAAGCGGCTCGTCAAGAAGCAGCAGGTCGGGCTCAAACACCAGCGCGCGCGCAATCGCGACGCGCTGCTGCTGCCCGCCGGATAGTTCGTGAATGCGCCTGCCGCCATAGCCTCCGAGCCGCACCAGAGCGAGATATCGCTCGACGCGGTCGGGAATGGTGCGTGCGTCGCGCCGACGCATCTTCAGCGGGAAGGCGACATTCTCGGCCGCCGTCATATGAGGAAACAAGGCAAGTCTCTGAAAGACCATACCGATCGACCGCTTGTGCGGTGGCACCGCGCTCACCGCTTCACCGTTGATGAAGATCTCGCCGCTGCTCGGGGTCTGGAACCCGGCGATCATCCGCAGGAGGGTTGTCTTGCCGGACCCAGACGGCCCGAGAATGGTGAGAAACCGGCCCTTCGGCAGATCGAAGGACGCGTTCTTGACGGCTTGAACCCCATCGAAGTCCATCCCGACGTTGCGGACCGTGACGGCGATTTCCCTGTCGCCTTCCGCTTCGTGCGAAGCTGCGGCCCGAAAACGCTCCTGCATTGTGGTTCCCCATTTGTCGCCGGTCGCATGCAAGGACGTCCAGCGTGTCAGGTGGTATATACAACCATATACAAGCTCGGTCTACACAGTCCTCGTTGCGCCGCATCTCAGTCGCTCAGATGGATGCGAGAAAGCCGCCGTCGACCGGAATGCAATGCCCGGTGACATAGGCGGATGCCCCGCTCGCCAAAAACACAACAGCTCCGGCCAAGTCCTGCATCGTGCCGAAGCGCCGCTGCGGGATCTTGGCCAGCATCGCAGTCTGCCAATCGGGATCCTGATAAAAGGCGTCCGTCATCGCCGTATGGAAATACCCCGGAGCGATGGCGTTGACGCGGATACCGAGCGATGCCCATTCCGCGGCGAGTGCGCGCGTCATGCCCAGGAGCCCGGACTTGGACGAGCCGTAGGGTACCGCGGTCGGGATGCCGACATAGGAGGTCAGCGAGCAAAGATTGATGATCGCGCCACCGCTGTTGTCGGCAGCCATCCGCCGCGCCGCAGCCTGCGCGCAGAAGAAGGCGCCCTTCAGATTGGTCGATACGATGCGGTCCCATACCGCCTCGTCCACGTCGAGCGAGGGCTGGACTTTTTCGTAGCCGGCGTTGTTGACCAGAATGTCGAGCCCACCAAAGGCATCCGCCACCTCGTCGACCACCACGCGGATGCGATCGGTGTCGAGCACGTCGAGAGACCGGCAAAGCGACCTTCGCCCATGTGCGCTAATTCGGTCCGCCGTTTCACGAAGGGTATTTTCGTCGCGGGCGGTCACCGCCACATCGGCACCGGCCGCCGAGAGCGCCTCCGCCATGGCCTGGCCGATGCCGCGGCTGGCACCCATCACCAGCGCCTTTTTTCCCGTCAGGTCGAACAGGCGAGCGGCGTTCATGGCGGTTTCCTGCATTCCCGAAAAAAACCATGCGGTCGGATTGGAAACGAACACCAGTTGCGGCCGGTTGTCTATACATCTTGCGCTATTGCGGGGTGCCACTAAGACGGCGCGGCGCCGGTTTGCGGCGATCGCTTGAACGACGGCATCCCGGATGGCACCGGCTGGCTCGGCGCGAGAACCGCTCGATCGCCGAGTCGTTGAGCGCGCGCTGGAATCCCATGAGGACCGGCAAGCCGGTCGTGAGCCGGCGTCGACGTTCTACCCGCGTATCGCTAGCGCTTATGGCGTCGAAATCGACCTTGAAGCAGCGATCCGGGGCGCTCGGCAGGTTGATGCGGAGCTTTGTTCTTCCCTGCTGCCAAGGTCATTTCCGAGACGCCTGCCGTGATCCCATGGTTGTTCGCCATGGCGCCACATACGCTCGCCTGAGATGTTGAATTCACCCTAACGGCGCGATTTTCCTGGGCGCCCTTGTCCAACCACGCCCGCTGAATGCGGGGTGATTGGACAATTTTGCATGGGAGGAAAAGTTCAGCGCATCAACGGCTGCCCGCCCATGGCGCACGACCCCTAAGGGCCTTGCCGGGCTGTGGCTGTTCTTCTTTCGGAGCGACCACCGGTTGAGGCAAGGAAGCTGTGTGACTGGTATCCAAGGTCATTCCGCTGTTGTCGACGCCAGTAGGGAAGCCGCGGGTCGGGTCGCGGTCCGGGTTTTGATTGGCAGCGAGCGAGACTCCTGTCGACAGGGCGAGGAGGGCGATAGCGGTTACAAGCTTGTTCATCGTACTGTTCCTTTCAATAATGAGCAGACCCGCCGACAGGGACTCGCGCGGAATTGACTCCTGCTTTGCGAAATCCCGTCGGCTCTCTGTCTCGCGATCATGACGAGGCTTCCTGCTCACGGATGAAACTAGGCTGGGCCTGTCGCAGAGATTTGCCCGAGTGCTATCGAAGTGTATCCGAATGTATGAGAATCCATGCGAGGTCCCGCAGCTCTTGGACTTCGACAAATTTGGCTACAATTTTTTTTTGGCCGCCTGTCGGCGTTTGCGCGGCCAGAATACCTGTCGGGCGCCGTCATCAGGTCCAGGTAAGCGGAGCTGCCGAAGAACGCCGATGACGTAAAAGCGGGACAATTCCCCTGATCGGGTGAACGCATAATTTGCTGATCGGGCGACCGCGCGGCGCCCACCATCAGGTGGTTCGCGACCGTCGCTTTAAATTGTGCGGCGGCTGTGTTGATGCGCTTATGAAAAGATGGTAACGCGGTATTAAAGATTGTTTCGGGTTGTTACCTCTGGGGCGGGGCGAATGGGATTGGTGGTACCGCGGGCATGGCTGTGTGCCGGCCTACTGATAGGCTTGATGATGTCCGCGACGCCGATGGAGAAGGCTTCGGCCGACGTCGTGCCTGGCGCCATGGCCACCGGGCAGCCAACCTCCATCCCTGTCGGCTACATCGAATTCTGCAGACGGCGGGCCGCGGAGTGCGCAATACAATCAGGCAAGAGCGCTCCAGTCCTTCTGTCCGCGGGCATGGAAGGCAAGCTCGCCTCCGTCAACAAGCTGGTGAACAGATCGGTCAGGCCCGCGAGCGATTTGGACGTTCACGGCATGATGGAATTCTGGTCCTATCCTGACGGCGCGCTCGGCGACTGCGAGGATTATGTCCTGCTCAAGCGCCAGTTGCTCAGGCAGCAGGGCATATCGCTGTCGAACCTTCTGATCACCGTCGTCAGGAAGCAGGACGGCGAGGGGCACGCGGTGTTGACCGTCAAGACCGACAAGGGCGACTACGTGCTCGACAACCTCAACGACGATGTGAAGCCTTGGTCGGCAACTGGATATCGATTTATAAAAAGGCAGTCGTCTACGCATACCGGGCGCTGGGTCGCGATAATTGAACACCCCGATGTACTGGTCGGGGCAGTCGACTGAATCTCCCGAATTAGCGGATCGACAACGCTTGGCCGGCGCTCATGCCGGAGAACGGCCAGGGATGCGCGGCTCCGCGTCTGTTTCCGCACCGGCCCAGGAACATGACCCGTGATCTTGAGTCGCACTGCATGGGCGTTCCATTCCAGGAATAGGCTTATTACGAGCACCGGGAAGCGCTTCCTTGCGGCGCTCGATAAGCTAATGTCCCTCAGCCGGAACTCGATTTCATTCCGCGCCTGATGCCGGTAGGGCTTTCTCTTCTGCCCGTGTTATGGACATGTCGAATGCTGGAGGATACAGGATGAAATTGAGAGACGCGGCACTTGCTGTCATTTCGAAAAAACGCAGAGGCGTGGCCTGGTATAAGGTCTCTCAGAAGAAGGCCGACAAATACGGCTTCTATGTTTATTCCAGTCATATGGTCTGGAAAGACCAGCCGTTTTTCCGAAAGGCGCTGCAGCGGGTCAAAAACATCCGTGGGATTCCAGATCCCCGGGCTTTCGTCCTGCAAAGCTGCTTGCGATCGATCGAGCGTATCGACGGCGATGTGGCCGAATGCGGCGTAAGGCAAGGCCGGTCGACGATATTCATGCTGATGAGCGATCTTCGGCCACGGCACTACCACCTTTTTGACTCGTTCGCTGGCCTCTCGGAACCGACCGCAGAGGACCGCAAGCCAAACGGCCGAACGCCATGGAAGTCCGGCGATCTCAGCACCGAGGAGAAGGTAGCCAGAGAGAATATTTCCGACTTCAGCAACACCACTTTTCATGTCGGATGGATACCGGAAACTCTTTCCAACGTATCTGACCGGCGTTTCGCCCTGGTCCATATTGACGTCGATCTTTACGAGCCGACACGTGACGCGCTCGCCTTCTTCTACGATCGGGTGTGCGCGAATGGCATGATCATATGTGACGACTACGGCTCTGCGCTTTGTCCTGGAGCCCGAAAGGCCTTTGATCAATTTTTCGAAAACCGCCCGGAAGGCGTCATCGAACTTCCAACGGGGCAGGCGATTGTCGTAAAGGCAAGCTAGTGCGCGGCATTCCGCGCCAACCAGCCGCAGGTTCGCGCAGTGTTCAGCTGCACAAACAGTCCCACGAAGAACTGGGGAAAACAGAAAAATTGCGCACAAAAGTAGCAGCTATAGGGAAAAACTGGTGCGGTCGAGAATTGTCGCACTTTGAGGCAGGCAAAGGACTTAGCAGAGAAATGGCTCTCACCTCGTCCCTTGATTCCATTGCAGGACCCGGCGGGGCGCCCGCACCCTTGAGCTACTTCAAGCAGCGAAAGATTCTCGCCCTTTGGCGGTTGCCACGCCGGCTGCAGAATCTCTGGCAGGGCGCGGGAGATAGGCATTGGCGACGAGGTGGCTGTGACTGCCACGGTGCGCCGGCGTGTCACCGAGGGCGGCGTAAGCGTCGCGATCCCGAGCTACAATTTCCCGCATTCGAGACAGCACGTCTAAGGTCAAGCGCGGCCAGAAGATCGACCTTACCGGAGACACCCGGATAGACGATGAGGGCGTCAAGGTCACGATCGGACCTCGCGGTCACGGTCGACATAGGAACGGTCAGTCTGTGGCGAAATATATCGGGCGCCAAAGCGCAAGATGTCGCTGCGCGACAAGGCGGGACTGAACGCAACAAGCCCTAGTGGCGATGATAAGCCTGAACCGTGCAACCGCGCGGCGACTGGTGGCGATGAGATAAGCTGAATCCAGCGCCCTCGATTAAAGACTGAAGACGAGTATCTTTTTCTTTTGGAACCCGCGCCACAACGGTCTGTGCGCGGTTGACGATGTCGGCAAAGATGCGATCAGCCTTATCCTGGCCCAATCCCCTGCGGACATGCTGGTAAACAGCGAGGAGCAGAACGACATCATAGCTGTCCTTGAGAACGGATGGGAGCTTTCGGCTCCCCAAGCTCATGGCATCAAATCGGCTTTCGACGCCAGATCCCAGAAAGATCGAGCGAGCCACGCCGATATGCGGTTTCAGGATGTCGATGCCGTGGATGTAAGCCGGCCTATGCTTGGCGATTTCATAAGCGACGATGCCCATATTGCAGCCGACGTCGAGGATCGTCTTGCCGGCGTAGTCTACCCCGCACGAAAACAGCCCGTCGAGGCGATCCTCCCACGTTCCTGCGAATTTCTTGCGGGTGTTCCAAAACAGCATCAATTAGCCTCTCGTGGCTGGATAGGTCGGCGGCGTTATATCGGTCAAGAGCGCGCTGTGCTAGTCTAGTTTCCGTCCACAAACGTCTAGCGCTGAATGGCTGCGGCTACTCTCCATCGACACGAAGAGACGATGTCACGGCGGCAAGGCACGGGGTGTCTGTACGATGACGCCTACGACGGAGCAAAGTACGCGCTGAAGAACTGTTCAACGATGTCGTCGACGACCGATCTCTTTACGTGCCGTAAGTCCTCTTCGTAGCTATGAGTGAGGCCTCCATAGGTGACAAGCTCGAATGAGGGAAGGTAATGGACATTGTCCCGTTCCCGGCAGACTTGACCAAGCACAGCCCGAAGAACGGATTTGCCTTCAGTGTTCGCCGTGACGACATCCGCGTCTTGAAACGTCCGAGCCAATGCAACCGGTGAGACTGTGAGAATTATCGGTGCATCGGGTTTGTGTTGACGGACCATGTCCACGGTAGCCATCACGTTGGCATAATTTTCCTGAAAGCTGCTGACGTGAAGCGTCGTTTCCTGCATTCCGCCTCCGCCACGATAAAGCGGTTTCTGTGCTGCTACCTTGCCACTGGCCCTGTTGATGAAGACCTCAGTCATTCCGAAGGTAAATATGAATGCCGTGGCCGCATCGAAGCCAACCCGCATCTCCCTGTTCATGCTCTCGATCACCTCTTTGAGAACTTCCGGAGATTTGGCGAGGATGAGACGGCGGTAGGGGTCCTGAAAGCAGATCGGACCCCAAGGCGCAGGTTTTTTGATCTGCCACCAGTCGTCATTGGCTTGATCCCACAAGCCGAGCATTTGCTCAATCTGAAGGCGAACAGTGAACGTGTTATAGAAGTTCATATGCTCTCGCCCGGGCAGCTCATCTACAATGGCTTGCGCTGGGTCGAAACTGATATTTCTGTAAGACGGAACGCAGGCGACCTGCTTGCTTGTTAACGCAAGACGAATTTCCTCCGCAAAGCAACTTCCCATCGTGAAGAATATATCTTTTCGAGTGAATACTGCATTTTTACGGATTGTAATGACGCCTGAACTGGAAAAATCGCCATACTTGTTATTCAGTTTGTCCGCAGCCGCCAAATGGATAGGTTGAATGTACCCGAGTCGCTTGCGGAGCCGAAGATACTTTCGTCGAACTCGCTCCAGCAATGTCACATCGCTCCATGATCGTCATAGTTGGCCGCTGACAGCAATGCCCGACGTTTAGCCCGCTTCCCCGCTGGCCGCAATCCGGCCGGCACGCCGCCAAAGCTCGCAATCACTGCCGTCGTGCGGAAGCCCATTATCGTCGCAAACGCTCTCTTCAAAGCCAACCGAAAATAGGCCCTAAGCCCCGATCATTAAAGCGACTGCTCTAAGACACGCCAAGAATCGCGGCGACGCTGTTGCAGAGCAGCACCAAAATTGGCATAGAACGTCTCCCTCTCATCTGGATTTTGCGCATAGAGGATTTTGGTGCCGACGTTCAGTGGAGTCGACAGGATCTTTTTGTGTGACTATGAACGTTAAATTGCTAAAATATCACGCTTACAGCCGTTGGTTCGGGCGTCCCTCATGGAATGCTTCGTATCTGTTCGGACGGGCCTGCCGGCGGCTGAAGCCAGGCGATATTGTCATAGATGCCGGCGCGAATCTGGGTGAGATCACCTCGGCCTTGGCTAAGACGGGCTCGACGGTTCATGCCTTCGAGCCAGACCCCTACACCTTCGAACGGCTGCGCAAGAACGTTGGAGCATTCAAAAATGTCCATCTCTATCAGCAGGCGCTTGCCGACCAATCCGGGACTGCGAAGCTCTACCGGTCACGTAAATTCAGTTCTGACCCAGACTTTTGGTCGCAATCCTCTTCCTTGTATGCAGACAAATCTAACATCTCGAAAGACGACTACACTGAGGTTGAGCAGTTAAGCATAGTTGATTTCGTTAGAGGGCTTGGATCTCCAGTGCGGATACTGAAGATTGATGTAGAGGGCGCGGAAGTGCCAATGCTCGAATCGATATTATCCTGCGGATTGATGAACAAGATCGATATGATCTTTGCTGAAACCCACGAGAAAAAAATCCCACAGCTTGCAGAACGTACGCGCGCGCTCCGCGAAGCAATCAAACGAGATTGGGCCAATAAAATCAACTTGGACTGGCACTAGTCATCTCCACTGGATGTTGACGAGTTGGATCGCGCCTTCATAACCACCTTTGCCATCACCTGTAACAAGTCGAGTGATGAGCGACGTTCGAAAAAAACATGGCGATCCGAACATGGCCGCTGCGACCTTGTGCGGACAGCCCCTTGAAATTTGTGAGCTCAAATGAAGAAAAGAAGCCAGTTTCATATTTTCCGTAGATCGATTGCCGACACAATTCAGTATAGATTTCGCAATGCGCTGAGGAAAGACGATTTAGAAGCGCGTGGAAATCTATCGCCAGTTTCTCAAAAAGAAATCTTGCTTGTGGCAGTCGTCAGGAACGAATACCCTGAGATAATTCCATTCCTTGATCACTATCGATCGATCGGCGTTTCCAGATTTGCCATTGTCGATGACCGTTCTGAGGACGGGACACGGGAATTTCTGTTGAGCCAGCCAGATGTGGACGTATTCATCTCACGAAAGACCTATGGAGAAGCAGGGCGCGGAACTTTCTGGCGACAGGATATAATCCGCAGATACGGGTTCAACCGGTGGTACGTGATCGTGGATGCGGATGAATACCTGGTTTATGATGGCATGGATCGCCACGATCTGCATGACCTCGCCGGTTGGATCCAAAAAAGAGGCATGAAGCACCTGCTGGCGCCGATGATCGACATGTATCCGGCAGGAGACTTAAGGGACTTTCCGTTTGACCCAAAACGCGCTCCTTGGGAGATAGCCGATCATTTCGATGCTTCAGGATACGATTACTCGACGAGCCCGCAAAATATCAAAATCCGAGGTGGCCCGAGAAGCCGGGCGTTTGGTACGCACACCCTAACCAAATATCCGTTCGTATACGGAGATAGATTGACGATCTTAAATTCAATTCACGCTCCGCTACCCTATTGGCGTAACCACGTGGAGAGTTATGGCGCTCTTCTTCATTTTAAGTTTTTCTCTAATTTCACGACGAAGGCTCAGGTCGCGGTCGATGAAGGCCAATATTGGAACGGTGCGTCAAAATACAAGGAATACCTTTCCGCCACTATCGGCAAGCCGGACTTCAATGTGATGAGCGAAATTTCGCAAAGGTATTCGGGTATTCAGGATATAATCGGTGCGGGCCTGACCCAAGCTATTTCTTGGAATGATTAGATCGACAACCCGGTCCTTGGCTGCTCACCAATTCTCGCGGTTGGGAGCCCGATTTTGCCAGAGGCTCTATTCCAAAGCCCAGGCGATCATTCCTCTTGGACCCTTCGGAGAGTTGTGTATGCTCCCATAGTCGCCGATCCCGTCAACGCGGGCTGGCATCCGGATTCGGCATTGACTGCGGGTCCGAACAAAGTCACAGACAAGCAATCCGACATAGATTTATAGCAGATGTGCGAGCGGTGTCGCGAAAGTCGCATGGATCGGCAAAGGCCAACTGACACCGACGACACATCGCAGCAGGAAACCGAATGAGCGCAAAGAGACGAATTTCAGCGGCCTTGGCGTACCCGCTGGTCAAGCGCCTGATCCTCGAGAACCTGCCGCCGCACATAAAGCTGTATCTCGCCGGTTTGCTGTGCACGATTGCCGGTGCGGCGGCGACGTCCGGATTTGCCTGGATCATGCGTGACATGATCAACAGCATCTATATCGACAGGAACGCCGCCGCCGTTTGGGGTATCAGCGCGGCAATCATCGGACTTTCCGCTGTCAAGGGCATCGCGGCATACGGTCAAACCATTACGACCGGAAACGTCCGCAGGGCCATCGTGTCGGACCTCCAACACCGGCAGTTTTCCCGGCTGATGCGCCTCGACATTGGCCATTTCGTCAATCAGCATCCGGCCAAATTCATTTCCAAGATAATGTTCAATGCACGCGCCGGTGCGTCCGTCATCATCACGCTGACGAGCAACACGGCCTCTGACGTTTTGACCCTGGTCGGACTGGCAAGTGTCATGGTCGTGCAGGACCCGACCATGTCGCTTATATCGGCGGCGGCTTTGCCGGTGATCTTCCTCTCGGTGAGCACGATCACGCGAAAGATCAAGTCGCTGGCAAGGGGCGAAACAGAGCTGGCGGCACAGGTTCAGTCGATCGGCACGGAAGCCATAGACGGCATTCGCACCATCAAATCGTTCCAGCTCGAGGACAAGGCGATCGCCAGTTTCGCTAAGGCTGTCCGCAAGATGGAAAGGCGCGGCGTCCAGATCAACCGGACATCGGCGTTGATGAGTCCATTGATGGAGACGGGCGGCGGCTTCATCATCGGGCTTTTCCTCATTTATGCCAGTTGGCAGACTCTCGGAAACGGCAAGACACCAGGCGAATTCATGGCCTTCATAACCGCCTTTCTGCTTGCCTATGAGCCCGCCAAACGGCTGGCCCGGGTCAATGTCGATATCCAGAAGCTAATGGTTGCCGTCGAGCAGATGTATGATTTGATCGACACGCCCGAACAGCGACAACTCGCAACCGCAGGCGAGCGACTGACCGGCGTCGAGGGCGGTATCCGTTTTGAAGATGTGGCCTTCTCCTATGGAGGCAACAGCCCGGCGCTGCACGGTGTTTCCTTCGAGGTCCGACCTCGTGAGAAGCTGGCGATCGTTGGCCGCTCCGGCGCTGGCAAGACCACCATCGTCAATCTGATCTTGCGCCTGATGGAGCCGGACAGGGGCAGGATCTTCATCGACGACAAGGACATTGCCAAGATCAGCCTGGCCGACGTTCGCGACAATATCGCACTGGTGTCACAGGATATCTTCCTGTTCGAAGGTTCTATCCGTGACAATATTCGCGACGGACGCCCGAACGCCACGGATCAAGAAATCGATTCCGCGGCGGAACTCGCCCGGGTCACAAGTTTTGCATCGAACCTTGAAAGCGGGCTCGACACGCTTGTCGGGCCGGGCGGTGCCAACCTGTCGGGCGGGCAGAAGCAACGCGTTGCCATCGCGCGCGCCCTGCTCAAAGACGCTCCGGTGATTGTCTACGATGAAGCAACATCCGCGCTCGACGGCGAAAACGAACGGGCGGTCATGGAGGCTGCCTTCGACGATGCATTTCAGCGCACTGTGATCTGCATTGCGCACAGGCTTTCAACCATCAAGGCGGCCGATCGCATTCTCGTATTCGACGCTGGCATCCTCGCGGACTCCGGGACTCATGAAGAGCTTGCCAGGCGCAGCGAAATCTATCGCTCGATCTTCCATCTGGAGACGTCCGCTCCGCTCGTCGAAAGCGGCAAAAAGCTGCGGCAGAGCGTATTGCGCTGAAGGCCGATGACCAGTTTTTACCACGGTTCCTACATCCGGTATGTGATTGGTGGATTGGGCCTGCGGTTGCGCAGATACACAAAGGCCGTGCGGACGCTGTTTACCGGCTCCAGGCCTCGTTCCGTTCTTGAGCAGCAGGCCAAGGTCGACGCGCTGATCGCGCGCAGGGACTGGACAGGGCTTGAAGCAAGTACCAATGAAATGGCCATCATGGCCGATCGTGCCCGCGACCCTGAGATGATGCAGAAGGCAGGCCAGGCGTTCGAACGGCTGGGCAACTTCGCGCGGGCGGCCGAGCTTCGGCTTTCCGCTCGCCGGCAACGAAAAGGGAAAGGCGCCAATGAGTGGACTGGAGAAGACCTCGGTTCGGATAGGCTGCTGATCGATCTTGTGGAGGATGACCCTCGCAGTCTTGGCCGGGTTATCCGCCATGCGCGACTGGCCGGCGCCGCCGCTGCATGTGCGCAAAGTGCGACGATTCGGGTCGAGCCGCGCCTCGTATCGCTTGTGCAGCGGACGTTCCCCAACGCAACCGTGGTCCCAGCGCAGCAGAATGTCGTTGGTGACAAATTTGCGACCTTCGAAAATCTCGCCTGGATTTTCGGCCGCGATGCCGAAAGACTAGCCGCCGACTTCGTGCCGCTGCGGGCCGATTCTGAACTCGTCGAGATCTTCCGCAAACGCTATCGCTCGATGACGGATCAACCATTGGTCGGCCTCTCCTGGGGCAGCAAATCCCATAGCAAGGACGTGCCTGATTTCCCCGAATGGGCACGGTTCATCGCCCGGACACAGGCGACGTTCGTTTCCCTCCAATACGGACAGATCAAGCCGGCGCTGCGGCGCCTGCGCAACGGCAATGACGCACGGCTTATCTATGACGACAGTGTCGACCAGATGCTTGATATGGACCGTTTCGCCGCGCAGATCGCCGCGCTCGATGCCGTGGTGACGATCAGCAATACGGCGGCCCATCTGTCCGGAGCACTCGGCGTGCCGACCATTTTCCTGATCGACGACAAGTTTCAAACAGCGTGGCCGGTGACTGGCAATCGAACGCCCTGGTATCCGAACGGCATCGTCATGCGCAAGGAAGGTCGTCCGTGGCCGGTGGTACTCGACGACGTCGGCCGGCGGCTCTCGTCGATTCTGACGGCGCGTTCGACGCTGTCTAGCGATAGTTGAGGGTCGCTGTGCCGAGCAGACGGTCCATCCTTGAAAAGGCAAAAGCCGCCGACCTGCGCCCGCAAGGTGTTGACGGCAAGCGGCTGCAGAAGGTTCTCGATCGGGCAAGGAAGTTTTTTAAGCGCCCCTCGCGCCATGCTGACGAAAGCGTCAAACGGCATGCGAGCCTGATGGCGCAGAGTGTCGAACGGCGTGACTGGCAGGCGGCCCGGGAACATGCGCTGGCACTCGGCCTGCTCGGTGAGCAGCTTGGCGATCGCGGGCTTGTCAAAAAAGCCGGGCGTGGACTGAGACGCCTCCGCGGCGGCAATCGTGCCTGGCAGTTGATTGCGTCGAGCAAGCAAGTGCCCGGCCGGCCCGAATGGGATGGCAGTGATCTTGCTGGTCGCAGGCTTGCCGTCGAGCGGCGCGAAGGCGATCTCGCAATCTTCCTCCAGTTCGCGTCGCTGCTTGGCCCGGTGGTCGCGGCCGCCGACCGGTGCACCGTCCTGATCGAGCCGCGACTGGCGCCACTTTATCGCAGAACATATCCCGCGCTCGATGTCAGACCAGAGGCGGAAGCGGCGGCGGCGGTCGACGCCGATGTCTTCGCCTGCTTCGAGACACTGGCGAGGCATTTTTGGCCGGATGAGCCGACAGCGCGTGCGCCCTTCGTTCCGTTGGAGCCGGACCGCCGGCTTGTCGCCGAGTTGCGCGGCGCCTATCTCGATCATGGCCCGGGGCCCCTGATCGGCCTTGCCTGGGGAAGTCTGAACAAAAGCAAGGACCTGCCGGTTCTGGATGACTGGCGGGCGCTGCTCGGCGGTCTGCCGGGCCATTTCGTCAGCATGCAATATGGCGATGTCGGGCCGGCGCTCTCCGAATTCGAGCGGTGGGCGCCGGGACGCATCATCCATGACGCGTCCGTGGACCAATTGTCGGATATGGACCGCTTCGCCGCGCAAATCGCCGCCCTCGACGCGGTGGTGACGATCAGCAATACCGGTGCCAATCTGGCGGGAGCGCTCGGCGTGCCGACCGTCGTCCTGCTCGACGATGGGTTTAGGCTGTCGTGGCCTGCCTTCGGCGAGACCGTCGCCACATATCCAAGCGTTCGACTGGTGCGAAAGGGCGGCCAGGCGTGGGCGTCCGCGATGCGGGAAGCACGTGGACGGGTTGCGCAAATCATCGGTGGAGTTGGTGATGGAAGCTAGTCAACTGCTTCGCCGGGTTCGCCGCTTTGTCGCGCTCGCAGGCTACAATTACAAGGTCTGGTTCCGTCGTCACCGGCGGCAGCTTTTCCTGCGCTGGCGCGATGGCGACATTGCCGATCAGATGGCGGATTATAGGCGAAGCATCGAGGCGCGCGACTGGTCGGCGGCGCTGCCGAAAGCCCTGGCGCTGGGATCGATCGCGAAGTCGAGGCGCGAGGTCCACCTGCTGGACGAGCTCAGCAAGGCGCTGATGCGCATGGGCGCCTACGGCCCGGCGGCCGAACTCAAGATCGCCCGGCGCCACATCGTCGAGGGCCGCGCCGACGGCGAATGGCTGGGCCAGGATATCTCGGGCCAGGTCCTGCTCGTCGATCTGATGGAAACCGAAAAGCAGGGTCTGGCCACCGCGATCCACCATGCGAGTTCCGTCGGCCGCGCGCTCGCCCGGGCCGCTCGTCTGATCGTCCTGGTCGAGCACCGCTTGGTGCCGCTGTTTCAGCGGACATTTCCCGCCGCCGATGTGCGGGCCGTCGGTCAGGGGACCAAGGCAGCCTATGGCGAGGCCCATCTCTTTGCCGGCGTCCAGCATCTGACCGCCGTGTTCGAGACGGATGAGACCACGATCCGGGAGCATTTTGTTCCCCTGAAGCCGGACCCGGCGCGGGTCGCTGACCTTCGCGCCCGCTATCGCAGGAACGGCCGGCCGTTGGTCGGCGTCGCATGGGGCAGCTCCAATCCCGGCAAGGACCTGCCGCCACTCACGGCATGGCGCGGCCTGCTCGGTCGACAGGACCTGCAGTTCGTTTCGCTGCAATATGGCCGGATCGAGCCCGACCTGAAAATCCTGACCGATGGTGATCCCGCGCGCATCCTGCACGACGTCTTGGTGGATCAACTCGTCGACATGGATCTTTTCGCCGCGCAGGTCGCGGCGATGGACGCCGTCGTAACCATCAGCAACACCGGGGCGCATCTGGCCGGCGCACTCGGCATCCCTTCGGTCTTCATCCTTGGTGACGGCTTCAAACGTTCCTGGCCGGTCGAGGGCGACCGCACGCCTTACTATCCTTCCGCCGTGCTGGTCTCGAAGCGGGAACGACCCTGGGCTGCGGTGATGGAAGACGCACAAAACCAGATGGGCTCACTCATCAGCACTGTTTGAATCCACCACCCAAGGCATCGCGAGTGTCCCAGGCAGGTTACAACCAGCGGACAGTCAAGCGCCTTCTTGACGGCGAGACCAGTGTAAACTAACCGGCGGGCGGCCGTTCTAAATTTCACGGGCAAGAGGCGATGCATATCTTTGGGTAGTAGTTTGGGAAACAAGGCGTCTTCTCCTGTCAGCGATGGCTTTGTGCAGCGGCTCCTCGCGGCGTACCGGCTTGTGCATCCAGGAAATCTGTTCAAGCGCGGGCGTATCTACGCTCGCGGCAGGGCAGCGACGAGGACGGTCTACTTCGTCCCACACAACCGCAACAATGTTCGGCTGCTGGCTGACGCGGCAGAAATTCTGGGTGACCGCGGCATCCGCTGCGTGTTCGCGCATCTCGATGGATTGAAACGCGGCGGCGTAGCGCGACCTGAACTCAACGCCCGAGGAATATCGCATATCGGCTTTGCTGACCTCGAGCGGATGATCAGGCCCGGTGACATGCTGGTGACTGGAAGTGACTTTGCGCCGCAATTTTTTAGGCGATTCATCGACGCCATCAACTTCGGCATGGTCCGTGTGGTCGGCCTCATCGGAGGTGCGCGAGAGCTGCGGCCGCATCGATTTGTGAGAGCTGACTACATCCTGTCGATGGGACCAGCGGCGCTGCAGCAAAGGCGACAGCCGACATATGTTGTCGGCTCCCCGGTCATTGAGCGTGCCGCCGCAAGCGCTGGTGCCAGGCACGACGAAGGGCTTTTTGTGCTGGTGAACTTCAAGGGGAATATCGAGGACCCCGCAGATCGCCAGGCGATTGAAGCCGTGGCAGCCGCATGTGCGAAACTCGGCCTTGCCCATGTCGTTAGCGTCCACCCCACGATGTTCGCAAAAGTCGATATGCCGAACAAATCGCCGCTGGATTTCGCACAGCTGCTCCCGGACGCTCTGGCGCTCGTAACGCGCCCAAGCACCACTGTTTACGAAGCAATCGCCTGCGGCATTCCGGTGGTGCTGTTTCCGCCGGTTTCGCCCATGGTCGAGTTCGACAGGCCCATGGGCGCCTTCAAACCAACATTGTCGGAGCATGACCTCGTCGAGGATATCCGCGCTGCGGTCAGGTCAAGACCGACCTATTTTGAGCAAAGCCGGGATTTCCTCAATGCCAATCTGTCGATTGATCCAAAGGTGCCGGCTTCGCAACGGATCGCCGAAGCCTTAATCGATATTTACAATCGCTGATCCGCTCGATCAAAGTGCCGCAATCGGAGTCCATAAGTTGAGTTTGTTGTCCGCCTTTTTGCAAGGAAGCCGCCCCCTCCTTGTCGTCTCGTTTTCCCAAATCCGGGCGGACATGGCTGCGCGTAGTGCTTGACGATCTGGCCGTCGCCGAACAGAAAAGCCTGAGGGACATTGCGCAAATCGACCCGACAAATCTCGCTGCAAACGGCTCCTAGCGCGACACTGCGGTGTCTGATATTTCAGGCGCAAGTCACGTGCGAAAGATTGCGCTTCTGCGCTATGAAGATGTGCGGCGGGATACAAACGATGCTTGCGCGGCTCGATTACTGGAAATGGCTCGATGAAGCCTTTCAGCGGCATGGCATATCTCATGCCGACGACAGGGCAGGTGTGAATTGATCCGATGCAAAGGCTTTGTCTGCGGATGCGGGCATAGCGGCACCACGCTGATAGCGACGATCCTTGCCTCGCATGCCGATGTCTTTTTGCCATTCGAAGAAACCAACGTGTTTTTCAAATGGACTCCACTTGCGCTGTATCGCTACTCGAAGCTGAAACGGGCGGCCATTGGGGCGGGCAAGTCGGTGCTGCTTGAAAAGACACCGCGTCATATCAGACGTGTCGACCGGATACGACGTCTGGTGCCGGGCGCGAAGTTCGTGATGCCGGTACGCGATGGGCGCGATACCGTTGCTTCGCTGACCAAGCGGCTTGGCGATGCGACCGAGAGCCTGGATCGCTGGATTTCGGACAACACAATGGTGCTTGCCGAGCGCGGCAGCACGGACGTCCTGATTTACCGCTACGAAGATCTTGTCAATGACCCGGAAGCGACCATCGGAAAGATCTGCACCTTCCTGGGATTGTCGTTCGACCAGAGTTTGCTCGACTATCATCGGAACCCGCAACGATGGTTCACACTCGATGCGCAACCCCAACATGCCGCGCTCCGCAACCAGCAGGTCAACAAGCCGATCTATGATGGCCGCGGCCGCTGGAAGACCGAACTGGGTCAAATGGAATTGAAGGAGCTTACCGAGGGACGCGGCAAACCGCTGATGCAGGCGTTCGGGTATGTTTGAGGGTTCCGTCGCGCGGATTGTTCACTCTGGAAGCGCGCGCGGATAGCCAAACTGATCGAAGTCGCGCTCATAGGCGCGGTAAATCGTATCGGCCAGTTCTGGCGTGAAATAGTCGGCAAGCCTGCGGCGCGAGGAGGTGTGCAGAGGTGGCATCGCCGCGCGTCGCATTTCCTCGCTTGCACCGACATGATCGAGAACCCGTTCGAAATCTCGTGCGAAAGTCTCGGTTTTGCCGATGAGGTCGAACACAACGCCTGGAAGGTCGACGATGTCGCTTTGCCTCTGCCAATGCTTGTCGATGCGCCATGTCGAGGTCGTGCAGGCAAAGGCGACGAAATCAGCAAACGACAGGCTCTTGTCAGCACCGACAGGCAGCGACGGATCCGCCCTTTCGCGATGGGCCAGATAGACCTCCACCCTGCCATAGCCAGGCACAAGGGGGCGGTCGCGATATTGGTCGGCCCAGCACGACAACAGCCTTGTATAGGGATTGCGAACGAAGGTGAACCGCAAGGCTTCGGGACTTGTGGCCATGCGATGGAACTGCACAATGCCATGGCGAGGCGCCTGCAAGCTCGACGCTTTTCGGTTGTGCACCTTCCAGTTCTGGTCGCTGCGCCACTCCGACACGGTGTCATTGCCGATCATGGCTGCAAGGTTGCTGCGAATGCGGCTGCTCGCCGCCTTCGGCGTGGCGAGATACAGGATCTTGAGTTGCGGGACGACGTCGATCAGGTCGTCCGGCAGATAAGCGGTTTGCATCGCTCTGCGGTAGAAAGCCAGAGCTTCCGGATGCGTCCAGGCTAGAAACGGCTCCTTGACCAGACCGCGGAGATTTCGCAGCCCCGGTCGCAACGAGCGCTCCAGGCGGCGGACCACGCCGACTTTGCGTTTGCCCGAGACGGTCTTGTCGGCGGGCGAGACATGGCTGGTGGTCATCGGCAAAAACCCTCGCCTTGAAAGCAGTCTACCGTCGTGGCATAGCCGCAACCACGCGGAACTATACGCCAGCGCCCCGATCCAGGACCGGCTTGCCACGCTTAATAGACTGCGAGCAAAGTCCCGCCAAGTTGGAAAGCTTGATCGGGGTGCAAAAGGGCGTTGCGAGGTCGCATGGATTTGCCACGGCATGATCAACGGGTTCAAGCTGACCCGAAAAAGCCTATCCTGTTCGTGCGCCAGCGCTACGCGCCCTTTGGCGGAGGCGAGATCATGCTGGAAAACATCATGGCGGCGTTCGCCGCGCGTCAACGGCCGGTGGCCGTGCTGTCAGGCGACTGGCCGCGACACGAAGGCATAGAGTTCATCCAGTGCGCCGGCCGCCGCTTTCCCCGCTCCCTGCGGGCGACGTCCTTTGCTCGAGCCGCCTGCCGCAAGATCGCCGAAATGCCGCCGGCCCTGGTGCAGAGCAACGATCGCCTTCCGTGCTGCGACGTCTTCCGGGCCGGGGAAGGCGTTCATGCCGCTTATCTTGCCGAGCGACGGCGTTTCGAGACGCGGCTTGGCACGGCAGCGATGGCGCTGAGCCCGTTTCACCGCCAGACGCTGCGGCTCGAGCGCGCGACCTATGGCAGCCCACGGCTTAAAGCGGTGATTGCCATTTCGAAAATGGTGGCGGAGGACATTGTCCGTCACTACGACTATCCGGCCGAACGCGTGCACCATATTCCCAACGGGGTCGACCTGGAGCGCTTCAACCCTAAGTTGCGCAGACAGCATCGAGCCGTAGTCCGATCACGGCTTGGCGTCAACGATGACAGGCCGGTCGTTCTCTTCGTAGGCTCGGGTTTTGCGCGAAAAGGACTTCTTGCCTTGATGAGGTCTGTCGCAATGCTCGATGATGAGCCGGAGTTATGGGTCATTGGCCACGATTCGCGCGCCGATACCTTCCAGCGGGCCGGTGACAGGCTTGGTCTTGGTGCAAGGCTCCGCATGCTGGGACCGCAAAAAGATACGCTGCCATGGTACGGCGCCGCCGACATTGCGGTGCTGCCTTCCATCTATGATCCATTCGGCACAGTGGTGATCGAAGCCATGGCCAGCGGCTTGCCCGCCGTGGTCAGCACCGGGTGTGGGGCGCGCGAACTTGTCGAACGCTTCGAGCCGACGCTTGTTTGCGACGCAGCCAGCGTAAACGACCTCGCCGCCGGGCTTGCCCGCGCGCTGCAGCTGTCGTCACGGCCTGAGACTGCGGCCAGGGTCAGGGCGGCGGCCGAACACTACGATTTCAACATCATGATCAGGAAAATGATAGCGCTCTACGAAAGTCTCGACCTGAAATAATTTTCGACATATTTTTTGAATCCGTTAGTATCACCGAAGTGCCAACCGGTCGGGGACAGTTTCATTTGAACAACAGTCGCAGTTTTGATGCCGGAACCGTCTGACCGTGCCGGCGCTCTCAGTCGTCATAATCAGCCGCAATGAGGAAGCGTGCATCGCACGTTGCCTTGGCTCGGTAGATTTTGCCGACGAAATCGTCGTCCTCGACAATAACAGCACCGATCGAACCAGGGACATCGCCAGTGGGCTCGGGGCCAAGGTGCTGATCACCTTGGATTGGCCGGGTTTCGGCGCGCAGAAAAACCGCGCGCTGGCCGCGGCGACAGGCGATTGGGTGCTTTCGCTTGATGCCGACGAATGGGTCGAGCCGCCGCTGGCCGCGGAAATCAGGGCCGCCATCGCCAACCCGAAAGGCTGTGACGGTTTTGAAATACCAAGACGGTCACGCTTTTGTGGGCGCATCGTCCGCCATGGCGGCTGGTCGCCCGATCTGGTGCTCAGGCTGTTCCGTCGCCAGTCCGGCCGTTTCAGCAACGACACCGTGCATGAGAAGGTGGTGGTGAATGGCAAGGTCTCGCGATTGTCCTATCCCATGGAGCATGACTCGATCGCCGACCTGGCGGACGCGCATGACAAGATCGGCAGATACGCGCAAGCGTCCGCCGCGCGGCTGCTTGCCGAGGGGAAAAAAAGCTCGATCGGCAAGGCGGTTTTGCGCTCGGTCTGGGCTTATATGAACAGCTATGTCTTCAGGCTGGGGTTTCTCGACGGTTCGACCGGCGCGATGGTCGCCGCTTATTCGGCCGGCTACACCTATCAGAAATGGGCGCTTGTCGCGTTGGGCGGCAAGGCGGAGTGCGCCGAGGAAAGCCGGGCCGGGGTGAACGGCAAATCCGCGGGTTTCAGAAATCGCCCTGGCTAATTTCCGCGCCATTGTTGCCGAGTTGTTGCCAGACAGTTAGTGTGTGCCCGTTTTGAAATTGGAGCCAAGGTACTGAATATGACTGATGCGTTTAGGGTATTCGTTGGATGGGACAGCCGTGAGCCGATCGCCTACGACGTGGCGCGACACTCCTTGCTCAAAAACGCTTCGGTGCCTGTCTCCGTCATTCCAATCAAACAGGACGAGCTGCGTGCCCGTGAACTGTATTGGCGGGAAAAAGATCCGCTCGCGTCAACAGAGTTCACCTATACGCGGTTTCTCACGCCTTTTCTCGCCGACTATACGGGTTGGGCCTTGTTCTGCGACTGCGACTTCCTGTGGCTCGGTGACGTCGCAGGTTTGCTGGAATACACGAAGTCGAACAAGGCGGTCTATTGCGTCCAGCATGACTATACGCCGAAGGCCACCACCAAGATGGATGGCGTCGTCCAGACATCCTACCCGCGAAAAAACTGGTCGTCGCTGATGCTGTTCAATTGCGCGCATCCTGCGGTTAAATCGCTTACGCCGGAGGTCGTGAACCGCGAAAGTGGCGCTTACCTCCATCGAATGCAGTGGGTTGCCGATGAGGATTTGGGCTCGCTGCCGGTAGAGTGGAACTGGCTTGAAGGTTGGAACGAAAAGCCGGCGCATGGCACACCCAAGGCAGTCCACTATACAAGTGGCGGTCCGTGGTTTGCCGAGTGGCAGAATGTCGACTATGCGGATCTGTGGATAGCCGAACGCGACGAATTCCTGAGTGCCGATCAGGCAGAAGCCGCTCTTTCGCGCTCGGCGACCCGGTAGCCAGTCAAAAAACCCAGTGCTGGCGGGCCCTCTACACCTGCCCGTCCAGCCATTCCCGCAAATCGCGGTCCTGCTTGTTTTCGGCAATGGGCAGCGAGGGCCGCCTCCAGACATACCAGATGGCGGCAAGCACGCCGGCAGCCCACGTGCCGGCGAAAACATTCGCAATGAGGTCGATTGGAACCTCCCAAGCCGGCTAAAACATTAGCACGGCATCATACAAGTGGGCGACACCCAATTAGGAGTAGGGCGGGTGGAGCCGTGAGCGCGTCACCGCCTTCCACCTTCTCAACCAGTTCTTCCTTGCAGATCGCGGCCAGGACGGCGGTGAGCAACAGCCATGCGCTTACAAGGCCGCGCCTGGCATTCTTCGTCAATGGCAGCGATCGAAACGCAACGCTGCTCAACATTATTGAGGCGCCGAGCAATCCGGGCGTAGCAGATCGGTGGATCTGCCCACGAGAAAAGTCATGTCCGAGGGCTAATCAATTCGGCTATATCCGAATGTAGTAGCAGGTGTACTGACCGTTTCGCGATAATGTTCGACCTTGGCCTCTGGCAAGGTTCGGAAACATTTCATGGAACGCAATGTCCACTACCACGTCATGGACTTCTTGCGCATTTTTGCAGCGCTCCTGGTGTTACTGAACCATTTCGCGACATTCGCCTGGAGCAGGGCGTCAGTCGCCGAGGGAAGCGATGTCGCCTTCGGTTTTCTGTCGGCGTTTGCCGGTTTGGGTGCTGTAGGGGTCGAAGTTTTTTTCGTAATTTCCGGGTTCGTCATTGCCATGAGCGCCGCAGGCGAAGGCGGCGCATCGCAAGCGCTGCGTTTTGCGCGCATGCGCGCTACGCGTATTTTGCCCGCCTTGTGGCTGTCCGCGCTCGTCAGCCTGGCCGCACGATCTCTTTATGGCGAGGATTTTTCCGGTCTTCTGATGGATTTTGGCAGATCGGTGACCTTATCTCCCAAGGGCCCTTATATCGACGGGGTCGTATGGTCTCTCGTCGTCGAGGCCGTATTCTACGTCCTCGTGGCCGCGTCAATCTTGTCGAGGTTTCGCTTATCACTCTATGATCTGGCCAAAATAATAGGGTTCTCGAGTTCGGTATACCTTCTCATTCTTTCCGGGCTGCACTTGCTGCCGCCGTCCATTCGGCCGGAAGAAGCGATATCAGTGCTTTCGCGGTTCCCCTTCAAACTGCTTCTGCTGCAGCACGGCGTTTTCTTCGCAACAGGCATGATCCTTTTTCTCGTCAGGAACGGCGGCAATGGCCGTAACGAAATGGGGCATGCCGGGAAGATACGATTGATGTTGTTTTTTGGCTGTATGGGCACCGCCGAGATTTTTGTCTCGATCGAACGCGGCTATGCCTATAAAACCGCCGCCGTGATCGTGTGGTTGACGTGCATGTATGCAATGGCAGCAGGAATAAGGTATAATGAATTTATTAAATACAAGATTTCAGGCTGCCATAATTTGGTGAGATACATTGGGGGAATTAGCTACCCTCTATATTTGAATCATTACTCGGTTGGCATGGTTGTTGTCTGGGGGTTATTTTCATTGGGATTTTCGACGCCCATTGCCTTTGTACTGTCCATGCTATGTGTTTTGGGTTTGAGCATGGCGGTCATGTCGCTGGAAAAGCGGATACAGAACGCCATCAGGCGAGGGTTCCCCAGACCCGAAGCCAAAGGCGATCGAATGGCGGTTTAGCGTCTCCGAGAGGAAGGCAGGAAATCCCACGGCCTTTGGGTGGCGAGCAGTGGGATGCGGGCCGACCACATCAACAGCCAGGGTAGAGCCTGGCGACAATCTCGAATACATCTCTTCCGAGTAGGTGGCGAGCGGTCTCTTCGCAATTGCGAGGTATCAGGGGGTTCTAAGCTAACGCGAATGGCGTAACCCTGTGTCGCAGCTGAACCCGGAGACAGTCTGGCTCGAAAGAGGGGCTGTCAATCGGCCTGCTCCAGCCGCTGGCACTGCAGCGAAGCTGCTCGTCGAGCCGAACTGGCCGGCGTGTGAACGAAGGATCTTACCCGTAGAAATCTCGTCACGGCAATGAGGAAATCTCGTGCCGGGGCCCAGCAGGACCTGCCAGTTTTATCAGGCATCTGACCTCAGCGGTTTAACTGAGTGCCGGTGCTGCTCGATCCGGGGGCAAATCCGAGTTGCTATCTGCGAGTGAAATCAGAAAGTTGCATGGATCGGGTAGCGGTACGATCCGCCCCGATTTTGAACGATCGCCGGGTCGCCCCCGACAACGTCAGCGCGACCGCAAGTCAGCAACAGTGCCTGGCCTTGCTGTCGGGGGGGCGAGCCAGTCACGCCGAAAGCCGTAAGCAATCCGCAAGGGTGGCGTGTACGAAAGTTGCACGATGCAACCAGGCGCTTCCGACCGCCGGAGACCTCGCCATTCGAATGGATGGTGCAGAAAGTCGGTCGAACTTTATGATGAATTCCGGTCCTACTGCGCTCGATCAGGCGTGATCCTTGCTTTTTTGTGAGAGTGCAGTGCAACATCAGCCAATGGTTGTAGCCCGTGCAGGGTACTCAACACGTCAAAGCTGGAGTAGGTTTTTGCGTAGGGAGGTATCTGGGGGAGGATTGGCGGGGTATCGAATGACGTATGCTACAAGCCTTTCATCGAGTGAGAATGAAAACCGTCCGACGTCAGTCGCAGTCAAAAGCGACGATAAGGCGTATATCAAGGCGCTGGGCTTCATGCCGAAGCGATATGCGGCGGAAACCGCTATCGTCAATCAGGGGGAGGACGGCGATCGCGTCTTCATAATCGAGTCTGGCTGGGGTTGCGTTTCTCATGACCTTGCCGGTGGACAGCGACAGATCTTGGACTTTGCCTTGAAGGGCGACATTGTCCTGCCACAGACGTACTCGGGCGCTGCTCTTCAGACATTTGTGGCTCAAACCGACCTTGCGGTGCTGGAAGCCTCGGCCAAGACGCTTGCTCTTGGAGCAGCGAAGTCGCCCCACATAGCCTCGCTTTTTCTTGAAACGCTCGCGCGCCAGCGGGCGCTTGTTGCCCAACACCTCACCAATATAGGCCGACGCAGCGCCTTGGCGCGTACAGCGCACTTGCTGCTCGAGCTGAGAGCGCGACTGGAGCGCGTCGGCGCCGCCAGCCGCACCGGCTTTGCATGCCCTCTCACCCAGTACGACCTCGCGGACGCGCTCGGCCTTACGCCGGTCCATGTCAATCGAATGCTGCGGGAATTGCGGGAACGCGGGCTTCTGGAGTTCCGCCAAGGTCATGTCCGCGTGCTGGATCGGCAGGGCGTAACCAAGTTTGCCGAGTTCGACGACAGGTATATCGATGGTTGACACTTGTTTTGGCGCTCGACGCAAAGGCGGCGCGACGCGCCTTGAAGCCGCACTGCCATCGGCGACGCCGGCTGTCTCTGCCGACGGACCGCCGCGCCTGGCAAACAACGCGAGGCCCAGATTCCAGTCGGTGTGTTCTCTGGCTACCTCCCTCCTAGACCAAATTGCTAGGGCCAAGTGAAGGGGTAAAAAATTTTTTACGTTTTATTAACCTAAATTAGTGAAGGCACATCTTTTCGGCGATAAACATTATGGACGGGGTAGTGCTGTCCAAGGTGGGGCTTGGGAAATCCCGAGGTTATAGTGAAGGCGACGCGAACAGATCATCGTTCGCGGGAAATAGTATTTGCCTGCAGTACATCTCGTACTGGTCTCGAAACGTTGGGTAGAGTTTGGGGAGTAAGTTCATGGTTCCGACAATTCAACTGGATAGCAAATCACCCGGTGCACTTGAATTCGTATCGCGCAAGGCCGGGAATGGAATACATCTTCATAGACATGGCTTGACCGAATCTTGCCTGGCTCTGCTGGACGAGCGAGTGCTTGACCGACAATGTCTTGCGCAATGCCTGACCGCCTATGGCATCGGGAAGGAAATCCTGTCGTTCGGCTCGATCGAAGAGTGGCGGCATCAAGAGAATGCACTGTCGATATCGGCCATTCTGCTGAACGTGGGCAGCCGAAAGGTGACAGATGCAAGGACCGGCAGCGAAATCGCCGATCTCGTGAATGAGGCCCATCCGGTTCCAGTGGTGATTTTGGCCGATACCGACGATCTGGAGCAGATTCTGAAGGCGTTGAATTATGGCGCAAAAGCCTACATCCCTTCATCGATCCGTTTCGAGATCTGTGTTGAAGCCGTAAATCTTGTCCTTGCCGGTGGCACATTTGTCCCTGCAAGCAGCGTTCTTGCCCAGCACAAGGCAATCGACACAACCGTCGAAATGACAAGGCCCATGGCGAGTGTGTTCACGGAGCGGCAAGAAGAGGTCGTCCTGGCTCTCAGGCGTGGGAAGGCGAACAAGATAATCGCTCATGAGCTCAACCTTCGCGAGAGCACGGTCAAGGTCCATATCCGCAACATCATGAAGAAGCTGAAGGCGACGAACAGGACGGAGGTCGTCTACAAGCTCAATGAGATGTTTCCTGGCGCCCACCTGTTGGGCCGATCGAGCTAAACGGTTGTCATCATAACAGTGGCGCGGCTGCATGCTCGAACCGGGGCCCATCGGTGGCGATGCTGCTCGACCGTTGCAGTTCGCCGCTCTTTTTGTTGCAGATATGGATTGAAGCCATGCTAGACCGGCCGTCGGCGGCAATTGCTCACAAGCCATGGCTCGGGGCGGACGCACCGCAGGACTTTATCAGCCTCGCTGACGTTGTCTCGTTTGCTCGGCAGTATCTTTTCTCGATTCTGGCGTTCGTCGTCGCCGGAATCGTTTGCGCCACGTTCTACTTTGCTACCTCGGATCCTATTTATTCGGCGCGCACCCAGATCCTGATCGAACCGAAGATACCCAGAAACCTTCAGCAGCAACCGGCCGAAGTCAACCTGTCGCTCGATACCGCTCAGGTCGAGAGCCAACTTGCAGTTCTGCGCTCCCAGAAGATCGCGATGATGGTGATCGATGACCTTGGACTCATGGACAATCCAACCTTCAGTGGGCTGGGCGGTCCAACCATCGGCGAGAGGTTTCGCAGAGCCTGGATGAGCATCGTTGATGCCGGCGGACTCCATGCCGGCAATGCTGCGCTGACGGATTTCTTCCATCGCGTGCTGCCCTGGCCGGATCGAATGGAGGCGAACAGCCCGCAGCTGGAATCCGAGCGTCGGCGTCAGGCGGTGGAGATATTCAGCGATGGCCTGGATGTCCAGCGTGTCGGTGTCTCCTATGCAATGGACATTACATTCCAGTCTCAGGATCCGGCGTTGGCGGCACGCATCGCAAACGCCACAGCGGAAGCGTTCGTGCGCGAGCAAGTGCAAACGACAACAGCAACGGCTAGCGAAGGCATCGCATGGTTGGAAAGGCGGATGCGGGAGGTCGGTGATCAGATGAACCGGGCGACCCGGGTCGCCCAGGAGTTTCGCGCAAAACACGACTACAGCATCGGTCAGGACGAGGCGCCCGTCGCGGGACAGAACCCGGCGCTCAGCGAAGGACAGCCAACACACCAGATTACGCTGGAGCAGTTGGAGGTTACCGCCGACACTTATCGAAAGATGTATGAGAGCCTGCTCGCGGCGTATACAAACTCGGTCGACCAACAGCCTTATCTGATCGCCGATGCTCGTGTCATCACCTCTGCAACCAGCCCCAAGAAAGCAAGTCGGCCGCGCAAGACGCTGATCCTCGCCTTTGGCGCGCTTGCCGGAATGGTGGCTGGCATCGGGTTCGCCGTGGCGCGACGCGGCCTCGATCGGAACGTGAGGACCCCGCGTCAGATCCGCGAACTGGGCCTGGCTTGTATTGGAGAATTGCCGCCGGTCAGTTTCAGGCGGGGTGGTTTTGGCCGGCTTGACGAGGTGCTCAGGAATCCGGACTCTTCATTCAGCGGCAGCCTCAGGAGCGTCAAGGCGATCATGGGCCTGGCCGGGGCCACCCCTTCAAGGCGTCGCATCGGAATTACATCCGTGTCCCCCGGTGACGGAAAGAGCACCATTGTAAGCAATCTGGCGGCGCTGTGTGGGGCGACGGGCACACCGACCCTCGTGATCAACGCCGACGATAAGTCGGCACTGTCCAACGAACGTCTCTTTTCCTCCGATTTCAACGTGATCGATCGGGATTCCGCGAGCCCCAAAGACATCGGCAAGCAAATCCGATTCATTGAAAAGACATCGTTTTATTACTTGAATAACGATGCGTCGAATTCGGCCAATTTGCTGGTTCCCGATAATATGGAAAAATTGCTGAACGAAGTTGGTAGTTACAGTATCGTCATTGTTGAGCTCCCACCGTTTAGTTCCGGTGCCGAAGGGCTTGCTCTCTGCCCGCTTCTTGATGGCGTGATTGTGGTGGCGCAGTGGGGCGTGACGTCGCTTGATCAATTGGAAGACCTGACGCAGACGCTCAAAAACACCAATTCCTCCGTCCTTGGCGTGTTGATGACACGTGTTCGTACTGTTTCGGCCCGGCGTTACCGGAAGCGCGCAGGTCAGGCGCCGCGCTGACATCGACGTCCTCCTCGCGGCGGGTCGAGCTGATGCATGTCAAGCATGCCCCCGGGCCTGACCCAGAGCTTGAACCGAGGGTGCGCAGCGGTTTTGCGATGACGACACGCATCAAAACAAGACTTAAAGCGCGTCGCATGAATCCGTTTCAAATGCGACGCGCTTTAGAGTCCGCGGCAAGTCTCGACACCTCCCCGTCCGACGCTTGCCCGTCAAAGGGAATCCGCGCCCCTTCAGGGCGTCGCGCGTCGAAAAATCGATTCCGATATCGTGCCAGGCATTGAACGGAGCAGCCATTCGTCCGTACCCGGCCTAGCAACTAAGGGGTAGCCCAAGCTGCCAAACACCCCCGATCTACCACCTTTTCCCTGCTTGCCGGAGATCATCCGTCGTCGCCAAAATGCAAACGAAAAGTTGAAATCGAGCGCAAGCGGAAAATGTCCAACGTGATCGAAAGTAACCTGCGGCAGTGCGAAGAGCTGGCTATTATGGACGACGATGTGCGGACCGAAAGCCGGCATCCGCTCGGCGGTTGGGCCAAGAGGCTGCTGGATCTGATGGTAGCCTCGATAGCGCTCATCCTGGCCGGTCCGATCCTGGTTCTGATCCCGCTTCTGATCAAGGCGACAACAGGCGGTCCGGTGCTGTTCGTTCACCGGCGCATTGGGTTCAATGGAAAGGCCTTCGACTGCTACAAGTTCCGCACCATGGTGCCGAATGCCGAGGAGGTGCTCGAACAGCATCTGCGTTGCAATCCACAAGCCGCCCAGGAGTGGGCGGCCAATCAAAAGCTGAGCTGCGATCCGCGTATCCTGTTTTTCGGAAAGATGCTCCGCAAATCGAGCCTGGATGAACTGCCGCAGTTGTTCAACATCTTGCGGGGCGACATGAGTTGCGTCGGCCCGCGTCCTGTCGTTGCCGACGAATTGCAACGCTATGGCGCCGCATCGCACGAATATTTGAAGACGCGGCCAGGACTGACCGGCCTCTGGCAGATAAACGGGAGAAACACGACCGAGTATTCGCATCGCGTATTGCTGGACACGCAGTACGTTCGGACATGGTCTCTGCGCCGCGATCTTTCGATCCTGATGCTGACGATACCGGCCATGATGAAGTTCGATCAGACCTCCTGACCTTGGCTATGTCAGGGGCGCGGCAGAAACGGCCTCAAGCGATCGTCGCAAGGGGATCGTCGCCCACTCTATTGTCGCCCACTCTATTGTCGCTTTGGGCGATGCCGCAGCACGGCAATTGCAAGGCCGACCAGATAGGCAATTTGGGTGACGACAACAAGATAAAACGTCGAGCGAATGGTGCTTGGAACAGACAGGTGAAGAAAACTGCCTACAGCGATGCTGCCGACGATCACCACCAAGGTCGCCACGATCAGCGCCGGCGCGCGCAACGTAAGCCCTATTGCCAGGGCAAGACCGGCAACGCCGACAATGGCAAGCAACACGGCGACCTCCTCCCAGGGTCGATCGACGCCGCGCAAGACGACCCCTGTCCCAAGCAAAGCAGAGTCGCTCGTTTTTGTGAAGCCCAACATTTTAGCTCAGCGGTTCCGGCGGCGCAGTCAGGGTCTGGTTCATTGATCGTGGCGGTGTGAAATGCAGGTTTCCGTCATTGGAGCACTGATTTGCACGGGAATCCTGGCCCTCGTCGTCTATATGCGCTGGTCAATGATCACTGCGCTGATTGCCTCTCTGGCGTTTGGTGCGACGTCAATCGGGACAATAACCTCGCTTGGCGGTTCATCGCCGCTTATCTTTACCGTCTTTGATATGTTCGTGATACTAGCCTCGCTGGCTCGACGCGGAATCTGGAGGGAAATAGGAGCAGTCTTCGTTCGTATAGGTGCCGCATGGATCGTCTGCGCGCTGATGATCTATGTCTGCATCGGAGCGCTGTTATTTCCGAGGCTCTTTGCAGGGCAGACAAGCGCCTTCGTCGCTTCCCGCACCGGCAGGGGCGTCTACGAAGCGGCCTTGGCGCCGGTATCAGCCAATATCTCTCAGGCGGGATACTTTATTCTGGGAGGGCTGACGTTCCTGGCGGCCTGTCTGCTGCTTCAGCGCAGCGGCACGTTGGCCGACATCAGGCGAGGCTTTTTCCTTTGGTTCAGCTTGCACGTGCTGATGGGCATTCTGGATTTGTTGGGCAAGGTGACCGGCACCGGCGACATCCTCGCCCCGATTCGTACGGCCAACTACGCCATGCTGACGCAGGTTACGGAAGCTGGGTTTTGGCGGATCGCGGGGGCGTTTTCAGAGGCATCGTCGTTCGGTGGGGCATCGCTGGCGGGGCTGGCGTTCACCTACACCTATTGGCGCAAGACCGGATCCAAATTCGCATTGGGGTTAGGAGCGGCCCTGTTTGTTCTCCTGCTGCTGTCGACATCGTCGACCGCCTACGTTGGTCTTGCAATCGTAAGCGTGCCCGTTGTCTTTTCCATCGTGAAGTCGCTCGCTTCAGGTCGGCTGAGGTTGGGGGAGGCACTGCTTATCGCGTTGCTACCGCCCTTGCTCCTCTCCGCGATGGCCGCCAGTCTGTTCTATCCGCATTTCTTCGATCCGGTCTTGCAGCTTGTCGACAACACGGTAATCAACAAAGTCACATCAGCCTCTGGCCAGGAGCGCAGCTACTGGAACTACAAAAGCCTGCAGTCTTTCTACGATACAGGTGGACTGGGGGTCGGGTTGGGAAGCTCGCGGGCCTCGAGTTGGCCGATCGCAGTGCTTTCCCAGTTGGGGCTGTTCGGCACCGCGATGATGACAGTTCTGTTGGCAATGCTGGTGCGGGGGGTGCGGGGTGGCCGCGGTCGCATCGATCCCGAGGTCGACGCGATCGCGTCGAGTGTCCGCGCTTGCGCCTTATCGGCGCTCGTGGCTGGATCCCTGGCAAGCGGCGGCGCCGACCCGGGTATCGTGTTCTTGATTCCTCTCGCCGTCGTTCTTGTCAGCCGGTTCTTGCCTGTTGAAGACGACAGTGTTGCTGAGGCTCCTGTAAGGACGCTCCGGCATTCCCGCGAACAGGTGATTCAATCGCAGGTCGGCACTGTTCCCGGCCGCGCCTAAAGCGATATAGGCTCAGAGCTTTCGGAAGTATCCATGAGCTCCGAAACCCATAGTGCTATCGAATCCACCATACAAAAGCGCAACCTTTTCGGGTTTATCGCTAAGGAACTCGTCGCAAGCCTTCTTTACCCCCGGATAGAGATCGACTGAGTCGAACAATCCAGGATCACTGTAGTCGTCTATCAGACATGCAGCACCCTTCGATAGGCGAGGATACACATACTCCAAGCTGACCTTGACCGAGTCGTATAGGTCACCATCCAGATGCGCAAATGCAATTTTGTCCGGCAACTGTGTGGGAAGCGTATCTTCGAACCATCCCTGGTGAAGAATAGGCTGCCGAAGATTCAAACGCTTGAAGTTTGCCATGAGCGCATCCTTCGTAGTGGCCATGTCGCCCTTGTGAGCGTTGGCGTGGCCGTCTTCGGCACCGGCGTTCGGGAGACCTTCGAAGCTGTCATACAAGTGAAGGTTCCTGCTTGGATCGTAGTGCTGAAGTATGCGTTGGAATACCACGGCTGACTTGCCTTCGTGGCATCCCAATTCACAGAAGTCTCCAGGTACGTTGTAGAAAAGCGCTGCGCCTGCCAAGTGATACATGTCCATTCTCTGTTCAACACTGGTCATCCAGCCTGTGCGAACAGGTGGTGCGAGGACGAGATTTATTCCAAGTTTTCGGAGAACCTTGTTGGCAAAGCGAACCGTCTGAGACTTGGATGGCTTCTGTTGAATCCATTCATCGAACGTGTTGGTCAAGAAGACGTTCGGTAGTTCAGTTGCTTGCATAGCGAAATCTCTTTTCCTATCAAAGAGCACGATGGAGATAGAGCCATATAGTGCGTGTATTGGTCAAGGAAATTACCTAATATACATCAAGAGGTTGCGCGATTCTACCTAATCCTTCTAGAAAAACCCGCCGGGAGTCTAGGGAATGCCTACAGTATCGCCGGCGGTTTCTGCCTTGAGTTCTATTCCCGGCGCCTCGCGCCGCTCGGTCGATGTCAGGTCCAGCGCGCCCGTTTCATCCTCAGCCAATGGTATTTCAACCTTGATCGTGTCTCCGGGCTCGACGGCACTCGTTTCGCTAGCTTGGATTTGCACTGTCGCACCATCCGCCGACGGCCGGAAAATCGTGTAGATCGGCGCAGCCAGCTCCGCATCAGTTCGGCGGGCAAGAAGGCTCGGGGCAGATACCGCGGACTCGTACAATAGCCGCCTTGCCGTCTCTGTCTTGCTTTCGAGAGCATCGAGCTCAGCTTGCGTTTGACGCAGGTCGATCGTTACCTCATTTTTGCGCCCATCCTGGAGCTCGAGAATTGATATGTCAGTTTTGCTGATTTCCTGACGCCCACGCAGCAGACTGGTTTCCGCCGACAACCTCTCGCTCTGCGCCTGGGCAAGGGCCCGCTCTAGAGAAAACTCGCGCGGGGCCGCCGCAAGGCCTTTGACGACAAGCGCTGAAACCGCTGTCAACTCTTTCTGGATTGAGCCGATTTGCTTGTCGAGGAAAACGAGTTGCGCTTCCAGCGAGGCAAGTTCCTTCTGGAGGAACTCGCGCAGACCATGAAGCGCCCTGACCTGAGTGTCCAATCCCTCGCTGCGCGCCTGGAAGATCAGGCGCTCCTGCTTCAAGAGCATGGGAAAGACGTCGTCTTGAATGCGGGAGGTCAATTGGGCCGGAAACTGAATGTCGCTGGCATGCGAGAGTTCCGCCTCGAGTCGTGCCTTGCGAGCGAGGAGACTGGCCTCGTTCAGTCTGAGCAGGCTCACATCCCCTTCGCCCTGGATCACTTCGCGCTCGAACCTGGCGTCCCTGTCCTCTCGAGTCCGCAACCCGCCCGCGATGCTCAATGCCTGCAACACGGTCAGCCCAGGCCGGTATGCGAATTCTCCCGACTGCGTCACCTTGCCGACAACATAGAACGGTCGGAACTGGACGATTTCCACCGCCGTATTCGGTTTTCGGGCAAGGCCGGTACTTTTCATGAGGCTGTCGCCGATCGAGTTTGCGATCTCACCGGTGGTGAGTCCGGCAGCCTTGATTTCGCCGACCAGCGGTAGCGAAACGGAGCCATTGGGACCGACCGTGTACTCGTCGTTGAGAGCATCCCAGCCAAAAATCTTGTCGCGTGACGCACGCCATTCGTAGACCTTGACGCGGAGCTTGTCCTGCGGGCCGAGCACATACTCTTTGGCGTTTGCAGCCGAGGCACCCAACATGCCGGCCAAGGATATCCCCGCATACACCACGACGTGGAGAATGCGCCAACCTTTGCGCCGAGCCGACAGCTGGCCCAGGCGCCGAACTCGATGATTTGAACGAGCGTCGCTGTCGACTGAAAAGGGCAGTTCCTGGAGCATCTCTTACCTCTGCACTAGATCTTCAGAATATACTCGGGCTCCACCCGGCCCCTTGCCACATGTGAAAGGGCCAGGAGATTGCCGCGCAGACGCCCTCGCCGGTCGACGTAAGATTCCGGCCAGAGGCTGCGCGCGAGATTGGCGAGCAGATTTTTGCCCATCAATCTAAGTGCGAAAGTCGATGGGACGGTGCCTTTGCGGACGAGGTAGATCGGATTCGCCACTTGGGAATAGCCGAAACGGATGCCGTTTACGCGACCGCTCTTGATGCCGAGGTGAACCCCGCGGATCGACGGCAAACGGACGACCCGCCCTCTGGCTCTCAACTGGCTGGTGAAATCAACGTCTTCCTGCCAGCCATAGAGCGCAAGCCGTTCGTCGAATCGCAGGCCGTTGATGAATGCGGCCCTGATCGACATGTTGCATCCATAGGCGCTGAGTTGATCCACCCCACGCGATTCAGTCGCAGGGCCGGCTTCGCGAAGCGCCTGGATGCCCTCGTTCCATGTGAGCCCTGCGGTTGTCGCGCCGTCCTTAAGCACGTGTCCCGTCATTACTGCCCAGTCGGGCTGCTGCTTGAACGCCTTCGATACGCCTTCGAGGTAGTCGTCCGCCGGAATGAAATCGTCGTCGAAAAAGGTGATTATGTCGAAACGGTCGCCTGCGACGTCGAGGGCGATGTTGCGCTGCGCCGGCAAGCCGGTCTTTCCGACGACGCGCGATACGGGAAACCGGCAAACCGTGTTGCCGGGAATATGGCTGGCGTCGGGGGCCGACAGTATCACGGCGTCAGGGAGCAGGGTCTGTCGCTCAAGCTGTGCGAGAAGCCGAGCCACTTGTTCCTTGCGACCAAACGTTGCGACGATCACGACCACTTTCATCGACGATCAACTCTCCTCGCGAGCAATGGATTACAGATACGGCGTGCGACCACTGCTTGCGAAGTGAGCGCGCTGTGATCCTAATCCGCCGGCCGCGCCGATACAGCCTGCGCATAAGGTTAGCGTTGAGGCCTGCTTAGGCCCATCGAAGTAGGAGACGTACCTCGTTGGAGTACATCCGGCCTCGGGAGGGTGCGGCGCTTAACCCGATAGGCAACTTGTTTGGACGGGACGGACGGCACACAGTCGCTGAGTATCCGGGCAACAAGAATTCCGGAAAAAAAGGTGCCAACATTCCGTGAGGGGCAAAGCATGCGCCATGTGCGACAGCCGAAAGCAACCACGATGGTGGGCCGTGATGCCAAACATTTGCGATCCATCAGCAAGACGCCATTTGCCGGCATAGACCGCAACGCCCGCATCGCCGTCGTGCATGATTGGTGCCCCAACTTTCGGGGAGGGGAGCAGGTCCTTGCTCGGATCTGCAAGACTTTTCCGAGAGCCGAGGTCTTCACCCTCTTTGATTTTCTCCCGAAGGAAATCAAGGAAGAGTATTTTCCAGGCGTAATTTTCCACGTTTCCGGCATGAATCGACTTCCGTTCGTGGAAAAGTACTACAGGTCACTTTTCTTTCTCTGTCCGTTTATGATCGAACAATTTGATGTCACGGGTTATGACGCGGTAATTTCCTCTTCGGCCGCATTCTCTCGAGGCGTTCTGACTCGCCCAGACCAACTACATTTGTGCTATGTGCACAGTCCGGTGCGGTATGCGTGGGACGAACAATTCTCCTATTTGCAGCAAGCCGGCCTGGGATTTGGACCAAAAGGTCTTGCTTTTCGTTACATGCTTCACAGGCTGCGGACCTGGGACACCCGAACGGCACATGGTCCTGACCTGATGCTGGCAAACTCGAATTATGTCCGCTCTCGAATCGAACGGATTTACGGCCGCGACGCGCGGGTAGTCCATCCGCCGGTCGCCATCGAGGATCTTAAACTCGTGGTCAACAAGGATGACTACTACGTCACGGCCGCGTTCCACGCCCCGTATAAGCGTACGGATCTGATAATCGAGGCGTTCAGCAAAACGCCGTCGCGTCGCCTGGTTGTTGTAGGCGACGAAGTACAATCCAAGCATCTGCGATCGCTTGCCGGCCCCAACATAGTCTTCACCGGTTATCTGCCGCGGCATGAATACATCGAAAAAATCGCCAATGCTCGTGCGATGGTGTTCGCTGGATGCGAGGATTTCGGGATAACGCTTGCCGAGGCCCAAGCGTGTGGTACTCCATTGATCGCCTTCGGCCGCGGCGGCGCGCGCGACATTGTCCGGCCGCTTGGCGAGAGCGCCCATCCGACAGGTGTGCTCTTCGACCGTCAGGCCGTCGATTCCGTAGCTGGGGCCATTGATCTATTCGAGAAAAATGCACTGTCCATTACGCCGCACGCCTGTCGCATGAACGCGACCCGGTTCTCCGAGGAAAGATTCGACCTGGCGATTCTCGACGCCCTTGGCCTGGCCCAGTCTGTCCAACTCGCTCGCGCAACCGAGTACAATGAACTCTTCGGAGCCGAGAGCTCGACGCGCGATATAACCGGTTCACTTGTCGAGCCAATTCTACAATGAACTCATTTGACCTTCACATGGCAAGCAACAAAAAAGCGCTTGGACCGGCCGCGTGCCCGTGCTGCTCGGCGCCAGTCAGCCGGTCAATCTACCGGGTGGAATCCATCCCGGTGCATAGTTGCGTCCTGCTGAACTCGGCCCAAGAAGCGCACGCCTTTCCCCGCCGCGATCTTGACCTCGCATTCTGCGAGGCATGCGGATTCATATTCAACAGGGCCTTTGACGAAGCGATCATAGGTTACTCGACCAATTTCGAGGAATCCCAGCATTTTTCCAGCACCTTCAACAGTTTCGCGAAGGGACTTGCACGCGAGATTGCACAAAAATGTGCGATAGCCGGCAAGCACGTGTTGGAGATCGGCTGCGGCAAGGGTGAATTTCTCCGCGAACTTTGCATATCGGGCGGCGCCACCGGGCTCGGTATTGATCCAGCCTATCGAGCCGACAAAGGCCGCAATGATGAGTACGGCGACGTCAAGATCATCGTCGACTATTTCGGACCAGACTACCAGCATCTGCAGGCGGATACGGTCCTCTGTCGCCACACGCTCGAACACGTAAGCTCGGTGTCGAGTTTCGTGCGGCTGATCCGCAAGATGATCGGCAACAGGACCCAGGATTGGGCGGTCTTCGAGACGCCGGATGCAAAACGTGTGCTCGTAGAGAGCGCGTTCTGGGACATTTACTACGAGCATTGCTCCTATTTCAGTCCTGGCGCGCACGCACGCCTGTTTCGCCAGGAAGGTTTCGACGTTACCGATCTGGAGCTCGTCTACGACAACCAGTACATCGTTCAGTACGCCCGGCCGTCAGCCGGCCGGACGACGCCGAGACTACCGCTCGAGCACGATCTGGAAGTGATGCACCGTTTGGCGGAAACCTTTCCCGCCCGCGTGCGAGCCGCTCAGACTTCCTGGCAGGAGCGCATTCGCGCCGCGCACGCCGCCGGCCGGCGGGTCGTCCTGTGGGGCGGCGGCTCCAAGGCAGTGTCGTTCCTGACGACCTTGCAGCTTGGAGACGAAGTCTGGGCAGCAGTCGACATCAACCCCTACAAGCAAGGCAAGTTTACGCCCGGAACCGGTCACCCGGTCATCGCGCCAAGCGACTTGTTGGACGCTCCCCCTGATCTCGTCATCGTCATGAACCCGATATACCTGAATGAAGTGACGCAATCCTTGATTGCGCTGGACCTTCGACCGGAAGTCGTCGCGGTCTGATTGCGCTCTCTCGTCAAAGAAGAACCCGAAATGGAACATCCTAAGTCGCCGCAAGTGTCCCTTGGTATGCCGGTCTACAACGGCGAGAATTTCGTCTCCGAGGCGATCCGGTCGATCCTCGAGCAGGACTTCGATGATTTCGAGCTCGTCATCACCGACAATGCTTCGACGGATAGAACAGCCGATATATGTCTGGAATTCGCGCGGCAGGACAAGCGCGTCCGCTATGTCCGAAACGCACGCAATTTGGGCGCCGGTGCCAATTTCAATCGAGCTTTCCAGCTGAGCACAGGCGAATATTTCAAATGGTGTGCGCACGATGACCTCTTGAGCGGTGGTTTCTTGACAGACTGCGTGCGTGCGCTTGACGCGAATGCCCGCCACGTCATTGCCTACCCGCGGCTGCTGGGAATCGACGAGACCGGGCAGCTGACGTCCTATGTCGAAAGGGTGCTGCCGGACATGGAAGGATCGTCGCCCGCATCCCGCTTCCGGTTGATTGTTGCTGCGCACGGTTGGGATGCTGCGATGTTCGGCCTTTGGCGTCGGGATTCCTTAGCCAAGACGACATTGCACGAGCCCTACTACGGCTCCGATTGTGCGCTTCTGGCCGAGATGGCTCTTCTCGGGACGTTTGTTCATGCGCCCAACGCGATACTGTACAGCCGTGACCATCCGACGCGCTCGGTGCGGTTGCCAAGCTCCGAGCGATTGGCTTGGCAAAATCCTGGTGGCTCCGCGGCGAATGCCTTTGAATTGTCGAGGCGGCTAAAACACCTCGTCGCAATTGCCTATCGGCACAGGCGCACAGCACCGTTGGGCATGACACTGCTTCATCTGCTTGCGTGGATCTTGGATCCGCTGCTTATCGCGAGATTGTTCCTGGAACTTGTAGGCGCCATATCTCCGCAGCTTCGTACCAAGCTCCGCGGCGCCGGCCTGGGAGCGCTGAAACGCATTCATGCCGTGTCAAACCGATCGCCTGGCTAGAAACGAGTGATCTGGTGCGACGCCCGTCGGGAGGCTTTGTATGAACCTTCGCCAAGTCACGCCCGCGGCCGCAGCAGTGTCAGCCCTCCGAAAATTGCCGGAGGGCTCGGGCAAGAGAAATCTGGTGATCGTCCGGGCGGGGCGTAGCTCTTTGCATGCCGGCTGGACTGAGGGGGCGGGCGACGCCGACTTCGATCTTCTCGTCGCCGCCTACGAGGCTGGCGTCTCCCATGGACAGAACGAGTTCAGCGTATTTCTCCCGGGGCGCAAGATCGCCGGCTATCATGCCTTGTTTCAATGCTACCCTGAAATTGTGACGCGATATGATCTCATTGCACTGATCGACGATGACATCGAGACGACGAAGCTGGACTTGAATCGTCTGTTCGCCATCGGCCGCCGCTATAAACTTGATCTGTTTCAGCCAGCACTGTCTTGGGACAGCTATTTCTCCTACGCAGCGACGCTTGTCAGCGGCAAGCGATACTTGTTGCGATATACCAACACGGTCGAGATGATGTGCCCGGTGTTCAGCGCCAGGTGCCTGCAAACGGCATTGAAATTGTTCGGGCTCGGCTACGAGACGGGAATAGACCTTCTTTGGACCCGCCTGACTGACATGCCTTGGTTGCGGTACGCCATCGTTGACGATGTCGTTGTAAGACACACGCGGCCTGTCGGGACAACAAAGTCGCTTCAAGGTTTCGCCGCCAACGAGCGTTATGACGTGCAGGTTGATGCTGTGCTGAAGAGGTTCGGCGCTGCGTTTCGCGGGTTCGTAACCTATGCAGCGGTGGACCGGCGCGGGCAGCTCATCCGGTCTCGCTTTCTGATCGGCCTCAACTCCCTGTCCCTTTGGCGGGCGCTGTCCAAGACGCCACTTAGATGGCCTCAGTTTATGCGCCGCTCGACCGACTATACGCGACACTGCTGGCTGAGGCCGGTCAACCTGCAACGGATCGACGTCGAAGGAAGTGGTTAAGTCAGGCCGTCAGCTGCAAAGTCTGGGTCGCCGGCTCAGGCAACGATGATATCGGGCGCAAGACCAAGCTTGTGTGCCGCCTGGGCACTTCGTCTCGATAGAGCGGGTTCATAACGATGATTGACCGCACGGGTCGGCCGCGCAGGCTCTCCGGCCCAACCACAGCTGTGCCTGTGCCTGGAGCAAAGCGCCCTTGCTTGCGCGGGTTGACGTCGACCAGAGCGCGTATCCGCGCGCCCTCGGGAACGACGTTGACGAAAGTGATACCGTTTGATCTCGCACCCCAGGCAAGGTAATGGGTAATCGCGCCACCAAGCGACTTTGTCGCGATAGTTTTGGTCGAAGCGGCGGACCAACGTATCAATCCTTCCAGGTCTTGAAAGACCAGCGGTCATCCCGGTTTCGGGAGGCTTGCTTCGATGAAGAGGTATTGGTCACGGTCGCGTCCCCACAGGTGGTGTAGCTCGGCGGTAGCGACGCCGCTCGCGAGCGCGCCCTCGATAGCGCTGTTGCGATAGAGCGGTTTTGCGGTAGTCATCGACAGAACCTGCGCGCGCTCGGGGAGAAGACTCCGGATTCCGATCTCTTGCGCGAGATGATTGGCTTTGCCGCCGAGCGGCTGATGGAGCTGGAGGTTGGGGCCGCCACCGGCGCCGGCTATGGCGAGAAGAACCCGTTGCGCACGGCCCAGCGCAACGGCTATCGCGAGCGCGACTGGGAGACGCGCGCCGGCACCGTCGAACTGCGCATCCCCAAGCTCAGGAAGGGCTCCTATTTCCCCGGGTTCTTCTACAGGTCGCGCCCGACACCAAACTAGCCGCGAAGCCTGAGGAACAAGTCTCGCGCATTGAACAGGTCAGAGCGCACCAGCACGAAGAGAGCCGTACCATAGACAGAGGCTCCAAGGACAATTGCGCTAATAAGGAGCGTCTCCTGGGCGGCGTGCTCAGGCGCGCTGCGTAGCCACGCGCTGATGGCGCCGAACATCAGGAGGGCGGCGAGAGCCAGTCGTGGGAAGATCTCAAGGGGTCTCAGCACGTCGATACGCGCGATGCGCTGAGCGTAGAAGAGGAAGATTGGTAGGAGGACCAGGCTGCAGGCTACGAGCGCCACCATTGTCATCTCAAGGCTGATCTGCGCAGTGACCGACAACAGCATCGTTGCGACAACAGAGTAGGCTATGTTCAACTTCAGGATCAACCTCGAGTGACCCATTGCAAGGATCGTAAACGCGCAGAGGCTGTCAATCGTGCGTTGCAGGCCCAGCAGCATGAGAATCTGGACAGCGACGACCCCGCTGGCCCATTGCGGGCCGAAGATAAAGGGAACCGCGATCGGTGCGATCGCGGCAAATCCTATGAATGCAGGAAATCCCGCTATCCCGGCCATGCGGACGGTCGTGTTGAAGAAACGGTCGATCTTTTCGGGTTGATCTTGAATCCGTGCCACTGTGGGCATAGTGACAGCCATCAGCGGACTGAGGAATACTTGCACCAGAAGGTCGAGCGGACGACGGGCGAGAGCATAGACTCCGACCGCATGGGGGCCGAGGAACGTACCGAGTAGGACCTTTGGAATTTCCTCGTTCAAAAAACTCCAAAAAGTCTGGACGATAAGCGGGCCGCCAAATCCTAATAGGTCACGAACCTTTGCATAGGAGAAGGTCAGACCGGGCCGCCAAGAACTGCCAAGGAGAAGGACAGCGGTTTCCACAGTCGCTTTTGCAAGGTGCATCCAAATCATGCTCCATACGCCGAAACCGGCTATTGCCAAGACGATGCCGAGTGTGCCGCCGACGACGGTGCCGGCAAGTGTACGCAACGCGAACAAGCGGAACTCGAGTTGGCGCTTCAACACAGCCGCAGGTACCGACGAGAGGGCCTGAATTACGACGACCACGCTGCTCCAGCGGATGAGATCTTCGAGAATGGGCTGTCCGAACGCTGCAGCAATCAAACCGGCAGACATCCAGATGAGCCCGCTAATCACCGCGCCGGTCGCGGTGAGAAGCCAGAAAGCCGAGTCAAAGTGTGAGGGCTCAATTTTAGGATGCTGGATGAGTGCCTCCGGTATTCCGATCGTGACCGGAACAGCAAGAATGACGGGTACAACCATGGAGAGGGCGGCGAGGCCGAATGCTTCAGGTCCGAGATGCCTGGCCAATACGACAAAAACGGCAAACATGGCTGCTTGCCGACCCCATGTTTCGACTGCTGCCCAGGCTGCGCCGCTGACAATCTTCGCGCCGATCGATGTCATCGCACGTCTCTTTGCCCGTTGGCACACAGGCCTGCGACTTTCGATCGCGCAGCCAAGGCTTTCCGTCTTCGTCTCACGGCTGCGCCGCTAGCGATCTGGCCTGGTCTACGTGAATAAAAAGGAGAGCCGTCGACCTCTCTCCAGCTATCGTTTGTCGAGCTGGAACCTCGCGAACGCAGAGCCGTCGCGGGACACGGACGGCGTTTCGCGTGCTTGCTCGTCATTCTATTCCACCCCTCACAAGCACCCATGGCTGAGGATACCGTGGTTGGAGAGGAAGGGTGGCTGCATCCAGTTCTTATTGGTCATAGGCAGCTCCTCTGGAGATCCTCTTTGTAGCGCAATCAAATTAGGCGGTGTTACGGCTGATATCCTGATGTCATCGCGGCGGGCGCGTTGCTGGGATTGGAATTCGTTCGAGTGCATCGTGCCAAACCTTACGCCGGAGCGTGGGAACGTAAACGTCCCCAAACGGCGTATGTCTGTTTGGTGCAGCCTGATTACCGATTGACCATCCCGCGTTCCACAAGCCCACCCGCGCGGGCGATCAAGAAGCGGGCTTAGCAGCTGTCTCGGTCCGCTCGGCGGTGACCTTTCCAGGCTATATCCCTGCTCGACCATCTCTTTCAGCGCACGCCAGTCACGTAGCGTGGCGTTTCACATCCCCGGGTTGCGGCGTGGACCGTCAAGCTGCCGTTCAAGGGAATGTAATCGCTGAACCAGCGCTTGATGTACTCGCCCTTGTATCCGAGCGCGATGGCAAAGTCGCGATGGCCGTAGCGGTAGTAGTGCATCATGATGTGCTACAGCATCGGCATCGGACCGATCTCGACCATCGGCTTGGGACGGCTCTCTCCTTGGCCAGCAGTGGCCCAAATCCCCCCGCGAGGATACCCACTTTCATAAAGTCTTCCCCACCAACAAACACGGGTCTCGAACGCCCATGAGTTCTGTTACCATGGGCGTTCGGCGTTCAACAACGCGAGCGAACGGATGATGGAAGCGCACCAATGTGGACCATTAGGCGGACCTTCAGCACCATGCTTGATCGTCAACTGCGACTGCGACTTAGGCCGTTTGAGATAGGCGACTGGTCAGCGTCGGCTGTCATTGTTGCGCCGCATCCGGATGACGAGACGCTGGGTTGCGGTGGCGTTGTGGCCAAAAAGATTGCCTCGGGCGCCCAGATCCGTTTTGTTTTCGTCACCGATGGCGCCGCGTCTCATCGCCACCTTATGCATCCTGAAACCTTGCGGACGACACGCGAGGCCGAAGCCATAGAAGCAGTTCATCGTCTGGGCGCATCATCCGAAAGTGTTACATTCTTACGCCTTCCAGACGGGGCGGCCAATCATCACGTTCATGAGATAACAGATGCGGTCGTGTCGATGCTCAACTCATGGCGGCCGCAGAGCGTTTTCGTGAACCATGCAAAGGATCCGACTTCCGATCATGTCGCCGTCAATGCAGCAGTTCGCGCGGCGCTTCGTGCCTATGGTCGCCCTGTCACGGTATTCGAGTATCCAGTCTGGTATTGGTACCATTGGCCATGGACAAGTCTGTGGGGCGATTTGCCGAATATGTGGCGTGTTACTTTGCGGCAGACGATCAAGACGGCGGCAGGGCTGCGGGCGCCGTCCACGCTCAATAGCCTCGCCTATGTTGGCGATGTTATCGGCGTAAAGCGTGAAGCGCTGGCGGCGCATGCGTCGCAGATGCAGCGCCTGGAGAACCAAGATGAATGGCGGACGCTGTCGGACTTGTCGGGGGGAGATTTCGTCGGGCGGTTGCTGGCCGACTACGAAATGTTCACACGCTACGAAATCAACATTTAGCATGTTCGGCCGCCTGATCGCGGTCCTGATGATCGGGTACACCCTCGCAAGTTGCGACGCCGCTCAGGGACAGGGACCTGCCGAAGAAATTCTAGAGTCGGGTCTTGTTTTTGAACGCAAAGAGATTGCCCCCTATTCAGGAGACGTAAAGCTTGTTGGCGATATAGACGGCGATAGTCGACTAGATTTCGTTCTTGGCGGCTTCCCCGAGGATGCGATGTCTTGGTGGCGGTGGCCCGATCTGGTTCACACCGTAATCGCGAGGCCCCGCGTCGAGTTCACCACCGACGGCGTGCTTGCCGACATCGATGGGGACGGTGATCCCGACATCGTCACGGCCGATGGGCCCGATGCTGTCAATCTCGTCTGGTTCGAGAACCCGCGGCCGAATGGTAACCCGACCCACGGTCCCAGCTGGAAGCGTCGGGAAATCGGTGCAGTCGGCAGCTGGGGCAAAGACATCAAGGCGGCTGATTTCGACGGGGACGGCCTCGTTGATATCGTCGTTCGGGCGCCTGGCGAAGTGATGATTTTCTTCCAAGAAAGCCCCAGCTCCTGGACCCGCGTGGGCTTGTTCTTCTTCAACCTTGGCGAAGAGGGAATGGCAATCGGTGATATTGACGGCGATGCTGATGTCGATCTCGTCCTGCACGGAGTATGGGCGTCGAATCCAGGCGCAGCGGCAGCACGCGATGCAGCACTATGGCGCAGCTACGAGCTTGGTCCGTTCAATCCTGCATTCAAGGCGCTTGTCACCGACCTTGACCAGGACGGCCGCGCCGACATTCTGACTTCAAGTTCCGAGCACACTGACGACGTCGCCTGGTTCCAGCCCCTCGCCGGACCGACGGGCCGCTGGATCCGCCATGTCATTCAGCCTTCTGTCGCGGGCGCCCATACGCTGCAGGCCGCCGACATGGACGGAGACGGGGACAACGATGTCGTTGTCGGGCAGATGCATACGACCGAGGAGCGCAAGCTCGCGATCCATTACAATATCGACGGGCGAGGAACGCGCTGGGCCCGTCAAGTGATCGACGATGTGGGTCTCCACAACGGCGTCGTCGCCGATGTCGACAGGGACGGCGATTTTGACATCTATGGGGCGAACTGGGTGGGCAACCCGCCTGTCAGAGTGTGGATCAATCGGCTGGATCCGCCTGCATCGGTCCGCCTCGACCGCTGGACCTATCATCGCATCACGAACGGGCACGTCCGCTCCTTTGGGATCGCTTTTTCCGCCATGGATGGTGATGATCTCACTGACATCATCTCGGGTCCGTTCTGGTACCGTCAACCGTCCGAAGCCTGGAACACAGAATGGGAACGGACCCCGCTTGCCGAGGGTGTGGACGCGGTCGCAGCCCTGGATCTCGATGGTGACGGGCGCGGGGAGGTCATAGCACAGCGCGGCGGAGGCAGGGCGCTGCACCTGGTGTGGCTCCATGCCGAGGACATTGAAGCGCGCCGCTTTGAAGAGCACGGGATTGGAGAGGTTCCCGCCGCCAGTCATGAGCTCGGCTCTCAGGGCCATGCGCTAGCCCAGGTCGTAAAAGGTGGGAAGCCGGAGCTGGCGGTCTCGAGTGGCGGTGGGGTTTTCTATTTTAAGATTCCTGACGATCCGACAGTCGAGCCATGGCCGCGCACCCGCATCTGCGCCGAAGCGTCTGATGAAGGGATCGCATTCGCCGATATCGATGGCGACGGTCTACTTGACCTTGTCGCCACGACCGGCGATGCAAAGACGGTCGCATGGTGGCGCAATCCAGGTGACGGCTCGCCAGACTGGGAGCTTCGGCATGTTGGAAAAATTCCTGAAATGGTCTATCCCGACCGCGTCGCGGCCGCCGATCTTGATGGCGATGGACGTGCGGACATCGTCGTGACCGAGGAAAATGGCAAAGCCGACAGCGCTAAGGCGTATTGGTGGCACAACCCCGGCGACAGCTCCTCCGACTGGGAGCAACACGAAATCACCTCGCGCGGTTCCCTTAATAGCCTTTCAGTGTCCGATATGACTGGGGACGGCAGGCCGGATCTTATCATGGGCGAGCATCGCGGCGCACTTCGCCTCTCGAGCTGGCATAATCTGGGTGGGGGACGGTTCATCGAGCAGCTGGTCGGCGAAGGGATGGAAAGCCATCTGGGAGCAAGGACGGTCGACCTCGACGGTGACGGAGATCTCGACATCGTGTCGATCGCATGGGACGCATTCGAAGCGATCCATGTCTGGCGGAATGACGCGGTCGGCAAGGATGCTGATGGCGACCAAAAGGCCCGCTGACGGGGAGGGGTGAGCATCGGCCGGCGCCGCATGAACCGTAGCGACCTCGTCCGGCACCACCTGTTTACACGGCTGCGCGGGCGCTCATGCCTCGACGCTCAAGTCCGGGAAAAATGCGATGCGCTGAATGAATTCAACCGCTCGACGTGTTAAACTATTCGACGTTGTCGCTAGCAGGTTGACCAAGCCAGTGCGCAAGTCCGGCCGCTCATGCCTTTACGACGTTGTCGGTGCGTGACTGACTACGCGCACAAGCATTTCTGGTATCGAGCACCAGCTTTGCGTGCTTGGTGATGTTCTGCCAATCAATCGCATCATGATCTGTCGAGATGACAACGGCATCATACGATGCCAAACTGCTAGCGCAGATATCCACAGAGGAGCGACCTGCCAGGGTGGCGTACTCTCTTGTTCCGGGTATCTCCGGTACGTAGGGGTCGTGGTAATCAACGACTGCCCCGCGTCGCTCCATGATGTCGATCAGCTTCAACGATGGGCTTTCTCGTGTGTCACCCACGTTTTTCTTGTAGGACATCCCGATCACCAAGATCCGCGAACCGCTCAGGCCGCGGCTGGCTCGCCGGTCCAAGGCCTCCACAAGGCGGTCAACCACATAATGCGGCATGTTCGTGTTGATTTCACCGGCAAGCTCAATGAAGCGTGTTGTTACTTCGTACTCTCTTGCCTTCCAGGTCAGGTAGAATGGGTCGATCGGGATGCAGTGCCCGCCGAGGCCGGGGCCTGGATAAAACGCCATATATCCGAACGGCTTGGTCTTGGCGGCTTCGATCACCTCCCAGACGTCGATGCCCATCCTGTCAAAAATCACCTTTAGCTCATTGACCAACGCAATGTTCACAGAGCGAAATATGTTCTCGGTCAGCTTCACAGCCTCTGCCGTTGCGGTGGAGGCCACGGGAACGGTTTGCACGATGATCTGGTCGTACAGTTCCTTGGCAACCTGTAGGGACGATGGGTCGTCGGCGCCTATCACCTTTGCAACTGTGGCGGTGGTGTGTACGTCGTTGCCTGGGTCCACCCGTTCGGGCGAATAGGCGAGAAAAAAGTCCTTTCCTAGAGAAAGATTCGTCGCCTCGAGCAGCGGCTGCACGACCTCTCGCGTCGTTCCTGGCCAAGTCGTCGACTCCAGAACGACAAGTTGACCAGGGCGCAGCCGCTCCGCGATCGCACTTGCGCTGTTTTCGACGAACGACAGATTCGGCTCCCGGTTTTTGGTAAGCGGCGTTGGCACCGCTATCAAGATCGCGTCGGGTTCGCTTAGGTCGGCGAAATCGCTGGTGGCCCGAAACCGCTTGCTGTCGACAGCCACTTTGATGGCAGCACCAGGCAAATGATCTATGCCGGTTTCTCCGCGGTTAAGAAGTGCAACCCGAGACGCGTCGATGTCGAAACCGATGACTTTGAACCCCGCGTCCAGCGAGATCATGGCGAGCGGCAAACCAACGTAGCCGAGGCCCATGATCCCAATGGTGTAGTCGCGCGTTCGGATGCGGTTAAGCAGTTCCTGAAGGTCGGGAGCAGTCTGCATGAGATGCTGGCACTTTCGCTTCAATGTCGACAATAAAGGATCGCCTCAATTACCGCGGGGAAGCAGTTCACAGCAATCAGCAAAATGTATGCGCTTAGCCAACCCCACAGCTGAAAATAGCATGGATTGCACCATTGGGAGAACAGCCGAAATGCTTACCCCAAGCCACGTTGTCAAATAAACCTTGCGCTGCCACATTTAACTTTCAAGCGACGTAAAGGATCTGGGAGCCACCTGCGCTCGCGAGATCGAAGATGCCGCGTTTGGCGAAGGGACGCACATTGCGTCAGTCGATTAAACTGTTCGGTTGAGGTGGGGATTATGACGCAATCGATCCTGGTAACTGGTGGAGCGGGCAATATTGGCAGTGCCCTCACTCGCGCGTTGGTCAAGCTACCTCAGACCCAGGTGGTCGTCGCTGACAACCTGTCGACCGGAAGTCGAGACAAGGTACGAATAGACGCGGGCAATCTGACCGTAGTAAAGGCGGATGCAAACGATTTCGACGACATCTCATCGTTGTTCTACCGCTTCCATTTCACCCACGTCTTCCACTTCGCAGCCGTGGTCGGTGTGCAGCGGACTTTGGCAAATCCGTTGCTCGTGCTGCGCGACATCACCGGTATCGAGAACGTGCTGAGGCTATGCAAGAACACCGGCGCCGAGCGTGTCTACTTCGCTTCGTCATCGGAGGTATATGGCGAGCCTTTCGAGATTCCTCAAAACGAGAGCACCACGCCGCTTAATTCACGTCTGCCGTATGCAGTGGTGAAGAATGTTGGAGAGGTCTATCTGCGCACTTTTCAGCGTGAGTTTGGACTGCCATTTACCATTTTTCGCTTCTTCAACACCTACGGACCACGTCAGAGCGAGGATTTCGTTCTGCCGCGATTTGTGCGTGCCGCCCTGCGCGGCGAGCCCCTGACGATTTACGGGGACGGTTCGCAGACACGCACCTTCTGCTATGTCGACGACACGGTTGACGCTTGCATCGCGGTTCATCGGACGCGCGCGCACGAGAACGAAGTGATCAACGTGGGCAGCGACGTGGAAATGAGCATTCGACAGCTGGCCGAGTTTGTCATCGAAGTGCTGGGCTCGTCATCGAAGTTGGAATTCGGACCGCCCCTTGCGGAGGGCGACATGACGCGCCGCTGTCCTGACACGAACAAGATGAAGGCTATATTGAACCGCCCCCTGGTGCCGCTCGAAGAGGGCATTCGCCGCCTCGCCGACCACCTCTCCCGACCGGAAGACCGCCCTGCACTTAGAAGAGTCGCCTGAACGAGCTGACGGTGGGGAGTGACATGAAGCTCGTATACGTCGGTCAGCCGTACGATAGACTTTTTCCGCCTGTTCAAAACTCAATCGGGCTGATCGTCTACAATACGGCGCTGCGGCTCGGCGAAGGCCTGCAGATTACGCTCTATGGCAAGCATTATCGAGACGATACGGTGCCCGCGGACCTGCCGTTCGCGGTGCGGCGGGCTCCGGCGCGGCGTGACCACGCGCTGCAGCGGGTCATCCACCAGTTTCCGCGTCTGGCGCGCTGGTTGTGGCTGGATCGGAAGGCCGATGACCACTCGCAATATCGTAACAAGGTTCGTCGCTACCTCGCCGTCGATCAACCAGATATCGTCCATTTGATGAATTACTGGAAATGGTGCCGGGAACTGAAGGCAGCCAGCTCATCTCATCGGCTCGTGCTTGAGATGCAGTGTGAGTGGCTGTCACAGCGTGACCGCGATCAGGTGGCCCGTCAGCTCAAGGTGGTGGATGCGGTGGTCGCCGTCAGCGACCACATCGCAAGGACCTTTCGTTCTGCATTCCCGGACTATCCTGGCGTCGTTGCCACTGTCGGTAACGGCGTGGACGTTTCTTACTTTCGGCCGAGCGAGCAGCGGGCTTCCGCATCCACCAGAACCCGACGTGTTATCCTGTTCGTTGGGCGGGTGTCGCCAGAGAAGGGGCTTCACACACTGATCGAGGCCTTCAGTGAGGTTGCGGCCAGGTTCGCGGACGTGGAACTTCGGATCGCAGGGCCGCATTCGCCGCTTCCGGTGGACTTCGTGACCAGCCTCTCGTCGGATCCGCGGGTTACCGCGTTGAGCCGTTTCTACGATCGCTGGGGCAATTGCAAATATCGGGAACACTTAGAGGAACTCATCGAGAGCCACGGGTTACGTGATCGAGTTCACTTCGTGGGCAACGTGCCCCACAAGGACCTCGTAGCGACGTACCATGAGGCCGACATTGTGGTGAATCCGTCACTCAGCGAGAGCTTCGGAATATCGGTCGTGGAGGGCATGGCCTGCGGGATACCGGTGGTGGGAACGCGCGTGGGCGGGATGTGTGAATCCATTCTAGCTGGCAGCACCGGGATGCTGGTCGAAGTCGATGCTCCTGGCGAGCTCGCCCAGGCATTGATCACGATGCTGGAGGATACGGTCCGGGCAAGCGAAATGGGAAACGAAGGGCGCAAGCGTGCCGTCGAGCTGTATTCGTGGGAGGCGCGCGCAGAACGGCTCAAGTCCGTCTATCAGAAACTGCGCCCAGGCACGCGGGTCCATGTTTCCACAAAGATCGTGAGCCATTGAGCCTTAGCGGTGGGCGGCGATCGCCAAGTGCCTCGCAGCTTGTAGGCCGATGTGATGCGCATGCGGCGACCCTCAGTGTAGCGCTCAACCCGGTGAGCGTATCGGTCTACGGCCAACCCATGTCGGATTGGAATGGGCCCGTCAGGCCCGCCGTTCTCTTCCCTAACGGCCGTCAGGTGCACCCAGCCCAAAAGGCGGAGTGAAGGAGGCCGAGTGAACCTGGCTGTAACGCTCCGCAATCTGTTCTCCAAATCGCAACGCATTGCTGGTGGCGAGGCGGGTGGCCTCAGGATCGTAACGCGAGGCGGCGACCCAGATTTTGCGCGGGGCGCCTACGAGCCGCCGGTCCAGCAGCTACTTGCATCGAACCTGAACGCAGGTGACGTATTCTACGACATCGATTGCGGCGCGCCCGCGTGGGGGCGGCAGGGCGCGTCTACGCATTTGAACCGGTGCCGCAAAGCGCTGCCGCGATTGAGCAGAGCGCTCGGCCCAACAGGTTCGACACCATCTGTGTGTTCGCCGAAGCGGTCGGTCCTAAGTGCGCACCGCCCACAGGTGATCTATGAGCTCGACGACGCCAGGCGCGAGGGCTTCAGCGCAAGGCCCGGGCGATCGCGTCGTTTATGGCATCGATGGACTATGTGTAACCATTCTGCCCGCTTCCTACGCCAATGGGAACTGGCACGTCGAGCATGTGCTGGCGGTCCGGCGAGCGAAACCGCGTCTATCCGACGGGCGGAGCCGTCGGCTTCGACCGAGGTCGTCTTCAAACATGGGCACCGGCCCAACGACAGCCGAACTATGCAGTGCGGAGGATCGGCAGCCGCATATGAATCGCGCGTTTCTCAACAAGATGCCAGCTGAGAAAGCCCGCGCAGACTGCTATAGGCAAGGTCAAGATCGTTAGCTGCATAGGCGTGATTGCCGGAACATACATGATCAGTAGCTTCTGAATCGGCCATGCGTAGAGATACACGCCGTACGATATATCATTCCTTCGGTTAATCGAATTCAAGACGCTGTTCTCGTTTAGAAACGCCAAATACAGGACCAGATAACCTCCAAATACGCCCACTGCGAGGGGCGCTAGCCGTTCCAAGCACATCCCGCCTATGAGAAGGATACAGCACAAAAGCGCTACCCGATTGCTCCTCCTCACATTCTCCTTGAGCAGCTGAAACAACGCCCCAATGGAAAATATCATCGTAAAACGTACGGCATCGTCCACGTTACCGATGGGCTCAAAGTTTCCAAGGTCGTAGCGGAAGTAGACACCTTGCGAAATGGAACTAACGAGGATTATGGCCAGTGACACTGACATGATCGAAAAGACAAGCGTGGCGCGACCGAGACAGAATACCACAATTGCCACAAGCACATAACAGCGAAACTCGTATGCAATAGTCCATAGTGATCCATTAACATCTGGTGCATGGGACCCGGCAAACGCCGATCCTACCTGCGCCGGGTTCAGCAAGAGCGCCATTTTGGAAAGCTTAGCCGCCCACTGGCTCGGAGATAGTTCATCAAAGTCACCACCTCCAAGCCAAAATACCAGACTAATGCTGATCAAGTATGCCGCAACAAAACCCGGAACTATACGAAGTACACGTCTGGACATAAAGGCGTAGATGCTGCTTCGCATCGCGCTGTCGAGCACGAGGAAGCCACTAATGAAGAAGAAGCCGTAAACAGCTACCTGGCCGGAGGTCAACGTACCGAAGATGTTCTTCAGCACCTCACGATTCGAGTTCCCATCTATAAGTTCCGGCGAGTGGGATATAATAACAAGCGACGCAAAGAATAGCCGGAAGAAGCTTAGAGCGTTGGGCCTTCGTAAGTCGAAATCACTCATTTGATAGCCTTCGAGAAGTGACCTCTTGCGTCGGGCATTGCGATCTCAGCAAGGAGACCCGTTTTTGGGCAGAGCGCGTCAAAGTGAGCTTAGAGGCCGCCGATGGGCATTGTAAGTTCGTCCTTTGAGAGCCGAATTCATCCTTTCGAAGGTACGTGCCTCACGACCTAGTGGATTGATTCCAACGTTTGGAACCCGCGGTTTCGGGCGGCGATGATGTCATCGGGGTTGGCTTCCAGATGAATGGTCGCGGGTTCTCGGCATTGTATTCGCGGATGAAGCGGTGGATGGCGGCCTGAAGATCGCGACACTGCTGGCTGAGGCCGGTCAACCTGCAACGGATCGACGTCGATGGAGTGGTAAAGTCAGGCCGTCAGCCGCAAAGGGTGGGTCGCCGAATGCCACCGCCTGAATCTACCGAGCGTCCGTCCACCCGCTCATCCGGAAAATCGCAAGGTACTGGTTTCACGTCATATTAGATTGTGAGTCAGACTCTAAGGCATCTGGCCTTTGGACTTTCCGGGTAGTCCCCATCACAGTTTCCTCGGTAATGGCGCGCGGCTGCATGGGAGGCGGTGCCACAAACAGCCTGGCGAGGCGTTGGTAGATGCCGAGGTCACCAGCGAAAGGACGCTCAAGCAGATGATAGGTTGCGAAACCCACGCCTACCGCCGCCGCCATGGTGGCGGGCGCGAGCAGGGCGCGAGCCGCGTCGTTCAACTCTAGCCGATTGGCAAGGGCGATGACCGCCGCGATAAAGAAATAGTGTGACAGATATATCGAATAACTTGCGTCACCCGCACGTTGCATCAGTGGAGAGCCGATCCTTGTCCCTGATTGCTCCAGCCCGACTACTCCCGCCACAATCAAGCCGGATGCGATGCCGAACCTCAGGAAGGTATCGGTCGGTGGCGAGACGGGGACGTCGCCGAAACCGATGACTTCCCCTCCAAAAGCGAGCCAAGAGACCCCGGCGGCGAGGCATACCCACCACCTCATGGGATTTCTGGCGGTGCGCGCCGAATCGTGGAAGTAGCTCGCCGCCAGCACTCCCAATACGAAATCCATCAGGATTGGCCGCGTATAGAAAAAAGCCGCGACCCCATAATCGGAAAGACCGCCAATGCTGTTTCCGATACCGGCAAGAGAGACGATAACAGCGGTGATCGCCATGAGCCTGGCGCGTTTGGGCAACAACAACGCGACTGCAAAAATGCTGTAAAAAAACATTTCGTAGTTCAAAGTCCAACCAAGGTAGTAAATTGGGTAAAGGCTATCTGGCGTTTTCTCAAACGGAATAAAAACTAGAGATTTTGCGATTTGAGAAACTTCTATTTGAGTGCTGTTTAAAACATCAGGCATGGTCGCGCTCAAAATCACTATAAGAATTGTGAAAAACGCGTACAGAGGGGCCACCCTAAGGATACGCTTCCTGTAGAATTGAATGGGCCGTATGTTTTTATTTTGTGTCGTGCGGACCATGATGAATCCACTTATGACGAAAAATAGGTCCACACCTCCGTATCCAAAACTCCTGAGCCAATGCGGAAGGACGTCGGTCACGATCAGTTCCTGGGTATGAACCCAGACCACCAAAGTCGCGGCGATCGCCCGCATGACCTGAACATTGAAAACCATACCGGAAGGGTTCCCGACTTCAACGTGGGCTTGGGCTTTCCATTTTCCTCTCGTCGCTGCCTACAAGGCGGGCGCTCCAGTCAACCTAGACCGGATCGACATCGGTGGGATCACAGACGCAAAGCGCAAGCCGCAACGTCGCCGAATTATGCCACAATGATCTCCGCTGAGAGACCGAGCTTGCATGCGGCCTGGGCAACTTCGTCTCGATAGAGCGGATTCATCACGACGATAGACTGGAGGGGCTTGCCGCGCAGGCTCTCGGGACCAACCACCGGTGTCCCGGTGCCAGGAGCAAAGCGCCCCTGCTTGTGCGGGTTGACGTCGACCAGCGCCCCAATCCGCGCCCCTTCAGGAACGATGTTGACGAATGTAATGCCCTTTGATCCCGCACCCCAGACAACGGTCTGCTCCGGGTCCCGTGTTGCAAGGTAGTTGCGCCACCAGGCGACCTTGTCGCGATAGGTCTGGTCGAAGCGGCGGACCAACGCATCAATCTTTCCAGGCCTGGAAGAATCGGCCGTCATCCCGGTTTCGACAGGCTTGGCTTCGATGAAGAGGTACTGGTCACCGAACGACGCGCCCTGGTCCAGCACCTCGAAGCCTGCTGTCTGCATTGCTGCCCGCAGCGAGTGAGGCGTAAAATAGGAAACGTGCTCGTAGATCAGATCCCAGATTCCCATGTCGCGCAATGTATAGAGGGCATTAGGCACCTCGATGTAAAATACGGTGCTCGGCTCAACGCCTGGATGGGAGCGAAGCCCCTGCAGGAAGGCGATCGGGCTGGCTATGTGCTCCAGGACGTGACGGCAGGAGACGAAGTCAGGCTTGACGTCCGGATAGGCATCGCTGAACCAGTCATTGATGAACTCGACGCCGGCGACGTCGTCGCCCCGATTCTCTTCGAAGCTCCTGTCGAAACCAATGCCTCTGGCGCCGCTGGTTGAGCAAAGCCGTTTGAGGAAATCACCCTTGCCGCAACCGATATCGACGACCAATTTTCCGTCAAGTGCGTAGGCAGTGGACAGGCGACCCGCTAGATCCTCGACAAAGCCCACGAAGCGTGGCGAGAAATGCAGGGAGTTCTCGTAATTCTGCGTATAGCCGATCCGACCATCTTCGAACGCCGCGTTGAAGAAATGTTCACAACTGCGGCAAAACGCGAGGACGAATTGGCCAGTCGGCGCAGCAATGGCCGAGTCTGAGTCAGGGTGCAGGGAATTGCACGAAAACGGAATGGCTTCGAATGATACCGAGTGCAGCAGATCGTTGCGCCGACAGACCGGACAATCGCCGCGAAGGCGGATCGAATTCGTCACCGGTTCACGCGTCTCGGCGCAGGCAGCGCTTCGGGCTTGCACGGTCACACGATCCGCGGGTTCGGCACGGGCACGATGAATTTTCCGCCCCGGGTTCGATATTCAGCCTGTTGTTCCATGATTTCATCGAGGAAGTTCCAGGCCAGCACCAGAACATAGTCAGGTTGCACCTCCAACAGAGCTTCCGTGGGACGGATAGGAATTTTCTGACCGGGCATGTGCTTGCCCTGTTTGTGAATGTTGCGATCTACGACGAAGTCGATCACATCGCGTCCGATGCCAACTGTATTGATCAAGGTGGCGCCTTTGGCCGCCGCTCCATAGGCAGCAATTGAGGCGCCGCTGGCTTTCAGCCGGTGCAGCAATGTGGAGAGCTCGACCTTCAGTTTGTCGACCGTCGCGGAAAAATCGAGATAGTAATCGATTGCGTCGATCCCTCGTGCTCTTTCATGAGCGATCTGGTTGGTGACGCTCGCTCCGACATGTTCCCGCATTTCGACATACAGGCGAAGTGAACCGCCATGAATCGACAAGTGTTTTATCTCGTTGAGATAAAGGCCATGGCGTCGAAACAGCTTGTCCAATGCCGTCACAGAAAAATAGCAGAGGTGCTCATGGTAGATCGTGTCGAATTCGCAATGATCGATCATTGGTTCGACATATGGCGCCTCGATCACCGCAACGCCGTCGTCCTTGAGCAATCGCGCAATGCCTGCAACAAAGCCATTGGTGTCGGCCACGTGGGCGAGGACGTTGTTTGCGTGAATGACGTCGGCTCGCATCTCCTGCTGGCGAAGCTTCTCCGCCAGTTCGCGGGAGAAAAAAGCCAGGCGTGTCGGCACGCCTATTTTTTCCGCAGCGGCGGCAGGTCCTTCGGCCGGGTCGATGCCGAGTACTGGTATCCCCGCCTCGACATAGTTCTTCAGGAGATAGCCGTCGTTACTCGCCAACTCGACCACAAAGCTGCTGGCGTCCAATTTACGACGCTCGATCAAGTCACGCGCATTGTCTCGGGAATGCCTCAGCAGCGCTTGCGAGAACGAGGAGTAGTAGGGATAGGCATCGGCAAACAGAATCCTGGGGTTCACCGTTTCCGTGATCTGCACCAAGCTGCAATCACCACAGAAGGCGACACTGAGCGGAAAGACAGGTTCCTCCTCGCCATCGTCGATGCTCGACGGAAGCCGATCGGCAAGCGGCGTCGTGCCGAGCTTCAGGAAAGTGTCGATGTGACTTCCGCCGCAGGAGCGGCAAACCTGCTCGGTTACAGAGGCTGCACCAGCAATCATCATGGCCATGGCTCCCGGCTGTGTTTGTTCAAACCGCTACCGCTAACTGCGGAGTGCGGCGCAGATCGGTATCCAGTTCACCATCTTGGATCAGCTTCTGCACATGGGCGATGCGCTTGAACCGCTCGCCCTCGAAATCCCCAAGTGCAAGGCCTGCCGCTCGAAATGTGTGATAGAGCTGTTCGATACCCCGCCGCGCTGTCCATTGCGGCTTAAACCCGTGCAGGCGGCGACCGATATAGGTGCAGTCGACGCGATAGCACCGTTTGTCGGGCCCGGCGTCGGGCGCGAACTTCACCCGGCTGTCGGGAACGATCGTTTGCACCAACTCCGCGATCTCTCGAATCTGATAGTTTTCCGTGGTCAAGCCGACATTGAATGCCTCGTTGTGGACCAGCTCTCGCTCGGCTTCGAGTACCGCGATGTAAGCCAGCGCGATGTCCTCCACATGGACGATCGGACGCCATGGCGAGCCGTCGCTCTTGAGATAGACCAGGCCGGTCGTGTAGGCCCAGGCGGTCAGGTTATTGACCACGAGATCGAAGCGGATGCGAGGCGACAGGCCGTAGGCAGTGGACGCACGCAGGAATGTCGGACTGAACGATTGATCCGCCATCGGGGCGACCGCTCGCTCCACATTCGCCTTCGAGGCGCCGTAAGGCGTAACCGGGTTGAAGGGAGCATCTTCAGTTAGAAAGCTGTCGCCTGCCGCGCCGTAATTGCTGCAAGAGGAGGCATATAGGAACCGCCGGACACCGGCGGCCTTGGCGAGTTGCGCGAGCCTGACCGAAGCGCCGCAGTTGATTTCCTCGGTAAGCTGGGGTCGGTAGTCCCCCAACGGATCGTTTGACAGTCCGGCGAGATGGATGATCGCGTCGAAACCGGCGACGTCGTCGATTTCGACGTCACGGATGTCTTTCTCGATCGTCGGCACATCGGCCAACGTTCCTACGAAAGTGCATGACCGGAAGATGTCGCTGTCCAGGCCCGTGACGTCATGGCCGCGTTCAAGCAGCATCGGAGTCAGGACGGAACCGATGTAGCCGAGGTGGCCTGTAACCAGAACTTTCATCGATCAATTCCCATGTTTTCCAGGGCGCTTGCCCGCTGTCCCACAATTTCTGAAGGAGATGCTTTTCGCGGATGGTGTCCATGCATTGCCAGAAGGATTCGTGGCGATATGCCATCAGTTGGCCGTCAGTCGCGAGCCGCTGCATTGGCGCGTGTTCGAACATGACATCGTCGCCATCGATATAGTCCTTTATGCCCGGCTCGAGCACGAAGAAGGCGCCATTGATCCAACCCTCTGAGGCCTGTGGCTTTTCCGTGAAGTCGACAACGCGATGGCCGTCGAATTCGATGTGCCCATAGCGTGCTGGCGGACGCACCGCCGTCATCGTTGCAAGCTTGCCATGCGATTTGTGAAAGGCGATCAGTTTATCAAGGTTGACGTCCGAAACCCCATCGCCCCAGGTGAGCATGAATGTCTCGTCGCCCATCCAGTCGATCAGGCGTTTTATGCGGCCGCCCGTCAGCGTATTCAGTCCCGTCTCCACAAGATCGACGGACCAGTCAGGCAGCGAGTTCGAGTGGCGCTTGACGCTTCCCGATGCAGCATTGACAGTCAAGCTGCCATCGAATGCGACATAGTCGCTGAACCAGCGTTTGATGTATTCGCCCTTGTATCCCAACGCGACGGCGAATTCGCGGTGACCATAGGCATAATAATGCATCATGATATGCCAAAGGATCGGCTTTGCTCCGATTTCGACCATTGGTTTCGGCCGGATCTCGGTTTCTTCCGCTAGCCGTGTTCCCAGTCCGCCAGCAAGAATTCCTACCTTCATTGTTTTCTCACCCCAATCGCCTACAGTGTTTTGCTACCATGCGCAGGTCGGGTTGAACCACACCGAAGAAGGGATGATCGGAAGCATCGATGCATGACGTCAGGCATACGATTGGCGCTATGCTCGATAGAGCGATGTGTAACCGGTCTCATCCATTCGACGTAGCAGACTGGCAGGCATCGGCGGTCATCATCGCACCCCATCCCGATGATGAAACGCTGGGATGTGGAGGGGTCGCCAGCAAGAAGCTTAGCTCGGGCGCCGATGTCCGGTTTATTTTCGTTACCGACGGCTCGGCGTCCCATGCAAATCGGGTTGACAGTGAGGCACTGCGGATCGCCCGCGAGGACGAAGCGATCGAGGCGGTTTGCCGGTTGGGCGGGTCGGCCGATCGGGTCAGGTTCCTGCGTGTTCCCGACGGGATGGCAAAGCATCATATCGGCAAGATCGCAGAGGCGATCGCTGAGTTGCTTTTCGTTTGGCAACCGCAGAGCGTGTTCGTCACCCATGCAAAAGAGCCGCCCGCGGACCATGTTGCCACCAATCGTGGCGCGCGAGGCGCGCTTCAGCTGTATGGCCGGCGCGTGACCGTGTTCGAATATCCCGTCTGGTACTGGTATCAGTGGCCGTGGGTCCGCCTGCACGATCGAGTGCCTGGCCTCAGTCGCGTCGCATTGCGGCAGACGGTCCGGACCCTTGCCGGCTTGCGCGGCGTTAAGATGTTCAACTCCCACGCTTTTATCGGCGACGTGATAGATGTAAAACGTCACGCGCTGGCGGCTCACCGGTCCCAGATGGAGCGGCCGGCGGGACTCGACGACTGGCCTATCCTGGCGGATATAGGTGGGGGCGATTGGCTGAATCGGCTGCTGAGCGAGCACGAGATGTTCACGCGATACGAGCTTAATGCGTGAACGTAGGCGGCCTGAAGCGTCTCGGGAGGAAGTCGGCGGGGCGGCCATGACCTCTTCGGGGTTCGACCCAAAGCTGCGGGGCGGCTTCGATCCCTCTGCGACTTGACTTGCGGCCCGTTTTGGATGCGCCGCCGTCCCATCCAAGACAGAGCCTCGGGTCCGTTCTGGTATCGCCGGCCGGCCGATCCCTGGCAAGGTGAATGGGAACAGGATCCGGCTCGGCGAGGGAGTGGATGCGATCGCGGCAACCGATGTTGACGACGACGGACGCGCGGAAGTGATCGCCCAGCGCGGCGGGGGCGAGACACTGAACCTGGCGTGGCTTCAGGCGCAGCAGGCGTCAGCGCGGGGCTTTGAGGAACATGCGATCGGCGAGGTGGCCGACCATGCGAAGGCCCATTGGTGGCGCAATCCCGGCGACATCAGGCAAAACTGGGAGCAGCAGGAGGCCACCTCGCGCAGCTCGCTCAACAGTCTTTCGGCGGCCGATATGAATGACGATGGCCGGCCGGACCTCGTCATGGGCGAGCACCGCGGCGCCCTGCGCCTTTCGCTCTGGCGCAATCTGGGCGGCGGGCGGTTGATCGAGCAGTTGGTCGACGAGGGTGTCGAGAGCCATTTCGGCGCCCGCACCGTCGACCTCGACGGCGACGGCGATCGTGAGATCGTCTCGATCGGGTGGGATGCCCCCCAGGCGATCCATGCTTGCGCAACGTGGCACCGTTCCATCGGACCGAGAGGCCGGGCAGGTAGGCCCAAGATGAGATGTGGCCCCACGATCGGAGTAGCGATCAGCCGGAGGGAGTAGGAGCCGGCCACCGTTGTCGGGCTCGATCCCGGGCGCACAATCTGTCACCTTCGCCGCGAGCGGCCGGGCTAGCCCGCGTCCGAAGCATCGCAGAATGGGGAAGAGCGCGTGACATTGACGGCAAGGTTCCTCGGCGCGTTCGGGCATGCGCGCGTCATTGCCAAGGGAGAGGCCGCCGGTCTCAAGCTCGTGGCGAAGAGCGCCGATCCGAACTTTGTGCGCGGCACGTACGAGCCGCCCATGCAACAGGCGATCGCGGCAAACCTGGCGCCTGGCGACGTCTTTTACGACATCGGCGCGAATATCGGTTTCTTCTGTCTCATCGCAGCGCGCCGAGTCGGGCCGCGCGGCCAAGTCTATGCGTTCGAACCAGTTCCCCGCAACGCCGCCGCTGTCGCAGAAAGTGCGCGGCTCAGTGGGTTCGGCACGATACGGGTGTTCGCCGAAGCTGCGGGCGCGACAACCGGCCGTGGGCAGCTACTGCTCGCCCACCACATCGGCGGCGCCGCGCTTGCCTCGGCGGGAGCACCGCCGGACATGAGCGGCCGCCTGGACGTCAGCATAGTCGCTATCGACGATGCCATCGCCCACCGAGGCCTCAGGCCGCCCTCGCTGGTCAAGATCGACGTGGAAGGCGCCGAAATCGACGTCCTGGGCGGTATGATGGAAACGCTGCGTGGGCACCGTCCGAAGGTGATTTATGAGGTCGACGATGCAACGCGCGAGGGACTCGACCGCAAGGCCCGAAAGATCGCGGAATTCCTGACTGCTGCAGGCTACGCATTGAAACAGTTGCCAGCCTCCTATGGTAATCGAGAATGGCAGGTAGAACACGTCTTCGCGCAACGATCTTAGTGGCGCCATGGCTGGGAATCTCATGCAAGGACAGCAAGCGTGATCAAACGGGACAAGCGAAGCGGTCGCGAATTCTGCCCGGGGCAGCGACGCGTCGATGCCTTGAACAACCTCGTACGATTTTCGCGCCGCCATGACGACGTGAGGAGAGTCTTAGTTGTTGCACCGTCATGACTGGGCAGAAACTGCTGAAGAGGCTGGATCCGGCGTTGGCCGGCCGGAGGTTCTTGTCGCAGACAATTTTCAAGATGAACGCGCCCGCGGTGCGGTAATTGGCACCTTGGCAGTCAAGGGAGGTGTCAGGCGAGGACGCGACATCGAACGTCAGATCGCGATCGATCACGGCGCACTTCGTTTCCAACCGCTCGTCAGGCCAGGCTGGGGCCGGCAAGGGATCTCCTATGGTCCCTTTCAGCGAGAGGCTGGTCTGGTGCTATTGGTCTCGATCACCAACGGCCACAACACATCGCAGGGATCGCCTTTGCCTGAAGACCTCGCCAGGCGAGTCTACCGTTGGCTGCGAGGACCCGGCATTGATCCATGGCCGGGCCGTTTGGTTTCCCTGATACATGCGCCACGAAAGAGGCTCACCCTTCGCCGTTTTTGGTGGTGGACGCTTAGCACCTCCAGAACCTACCGGGGATCGAACATCAACGAGAACCTGGCTGTCGGTTGGTTCCCCAGTGAGGCGCCGATTAATCCCGTGGAAGAGGGCTGCGGCTTTGTCGTGCATGCCGCCGAAGGCGAAAACGGCGAGCTGTGGGCTCGTGTAGGAAAGCAATGCCTGAGTGCGTTTCGGCGCCTAAAGAACGTTCATGTCTATTATGTCGTGGCGTTGCGAGAGCAGGGCGCTGTCTATTATGCGGCCGCCGACCAAAAAGCCCACGGTCTTGCCGCTTTTCCGATGATGCGTCCGATCGCGATCGATCCTTTCAACAAGGACGAAAAGCTGTTTGCGGGTGTTCATCAGTCGGCACTTGGCCAGATCGGGTTTCGGGTCGACACACGCGTCCAAGCGGTTCAAGTCGGGCGGATACCTGAATTTTCGACGCTGTTTGGCACCGCCCACGCTGCCGATGCACTCGTCGAAGGCTGGCCGGGGCAAATCGCTGCAATCGGGGGACGGTGGCATTTTTCGCAGGACGCTGGCGATAACCTATCCGTCGTCGATCCTGGTCGCCCTTCAGGATTGATCCACGGGCTACTGGCAATTGGCGCCGTCTCGGATGTGTGTGGTCTTGTCTGTCGGTTTCGGGACAACGACAATTTCTGGGTGCTGAAACTGTCGACGCTCGGATGGACCTTGGTGCGCAAGCAATCGGGCAAAGAGATTACGATCGCGACCGGTACGGAACACGCTTTGCGCGAATGTACTACCCATTCGGTCCAGATTCTTGACTGGAACGGTCAGGTGAGCTGCTTTCTGGACGGGTTTCGCCTTTTTGGAGCGTCTGTCGAGGCCGATTCAGTTGAGAACGCTACCGGAGTAGGTATATGGAAAAGCTTCGGCAGCGAGCCGCGCTGGCATAATTTCGAGGCTCATCCTTGCGAAGTTCCCATCCCATTGATGGCGCCTCTGGGGGCATCTTGGAACCAACTCGGAGCAACCCTGTCCTATGCCGACGGCTTTACCGGTACTGCCGGCGAACTGGATCGCCGCACGTCGGAGCTGGGCGGCGGGCAATGGGCTAGAACATTGGGCACCGGGGTCATTGAGGTCGACGGGCTGGGCAGCGCCCATGTGCGCGCGAGCGTAGACAGACCGAACCCGGGTCGAACATTCTATTCGCTGCCATGGGACCTACCGGGATTCGCCGACCTCGAGGCCACAATCAGGCCTCCTGGGGAGCGCCGAGGACAAGATCAGCGCAGCCGGGCAGGACTGCTCTTCTGGCAAGACAGCGACAACTACGTTTGTGTCACGACCTGGCTCGACGACGTCTATCAGGGTGCTTCGATTTCGGTGTTCATCAAGCGGCTCGGCTTTGAGGAACTTTATGACGCGGTCTGGACCAATGTGGCGGACAAGGTCGTTTGGGGAAAACCTTTTCGCATGCGCGTTGCATTCGACGGAAATCGGTTTGCAATCTTGATCGACGACGAACTGGTGATGCAGCGAAGCCTCACCGACATATACCCCGATGACGCCGCCCTTCAAATTTTGCGGGTCGGACTCGCCGTCAACTGGGAGTGGGGAGATGACACGGGCTCGGTGTTCACGTCGTTCAAGGCCCGGCGCTGAGCGAAAGAGCGGTTTTCCAAGCCGTGAACGGTGGATGACGAAAGCCTTATCGTACAGGTCCCGGGTCGACTGGGCAATTTTTCCCACGAATAGAGCTCCGCGACCCGCGCGGCTTCCTGGCGTCCCAGGTTCGCCGCCCGCCTGCATATCAAGAAAGGCCGATGATATGGGCTGCAAGCGCTTCCGAGTCATTGTTTTCAACCACAACGCCATCGCCAGTCGCTTCCACGATTTCGGTCATGCCGCTGACGCGAGTGGCTACGAGAGGAGTACCATTCGACAGCGCCTCGACAGGCTCATTCCGAAGGACTCGCTGAGAGATGGATTATCAGAAGCGTTGCTTCGGCATATCGCGCGGCCATTCTTCGTAGGGCAGGGTGCCAACGAAGCTCAGAGTGGGATCATCGCGCAGCGCGGCATAGTAGGGACCGGGGTATGCGCTACCGTTGTGGTAGAAGCGAGCGAGATCGCAGACTTCGCGGTCCGCACTCAGGTCAATCAGGAACTCACGAGAAAGCGTTGCCGATGGGGCCGACGATCTCGCGGCGGGACTTCAGGACAGGCCGCGATAACGGTCTGCCAAGCTTCAATCAGCGTGTGAATGCCTTTTCGGGCGACACACGGCCAACGAATAATACTTTTCCTGGTATTCGCGCTACGGCGACGTCCTGGTTCGCGGGGGCGCTCCATTCGGCAGGACTGCGAAAATTGTGCCCATTTCAGCAAAGCACGTGCGCCGCCGTCACGACATGTTCTGAGCACCGACGGTGAGATCGCTGGCGCGAGGGCTCGGTTCATCGCGTGGCGGTCAAGTTCTGCAAGCCAGTCACAATGCATGTGCAACACGATTGCTGCTTGCGGCGCCCCCTATCGAATGGCGGGCATGCGGAAAATTCTGGGTGTGGACCACGTCGGGCGATAGACGGCGTATTGTCCGAATGGCTTGGGCGAGAAAGTCGAATGCGTAGAGACTTTGTGCCACCAACGGCGACCGCGGCCAGGGGCGTGACCGTGTCAAAAGGCTGGCTCAGGATTACGACTTTCATCGAGCCCGCAGCCTATGGCGCTGGTCCATTTTTACGAGCGTCTCCAAATGCAGTTGGTCCAACGCGGCCGCGATGGCACCGGCGGATATCCAGATTGTGCAGTGATCACAACGCCTCAAGGAGGCAGAAAGCCGAATCAAGGTGCATGGGATCGATTTCCTCCCGCTGGATAATGGCGTCAGGTAGACCCCTCGTTTACCGGAGCAGCCAGAATATTGGGCACCACCATGGCGAGCGCCGCAATCCCGAACGCCTCGGGGCCAAGGTGCCGCGCCAGCACCACAAATACGCCGAACATAGCGATCTGTCGGCCCCAGGTCTCGACAGCGGCCCAAACAGCGCCAGTGACGACCTGTCGGCCGAAAACGTTCATTGAACCCCCTGCTGAGGCTCGTTCTGAAACAGAACCGTGTGTCTGGAGCGAAACTCATACGAATGGATCGATTCCGCCACGATCTGTTCTCCACTTACCTCGCCGCTGTCCAGTTTCGACACGTAAGCAGAAAGCCCCTGGCCGTCTGGCTCCCGTCCCAGCAATGTCCGATAGAGAAGGGTTACAAATTGCGCATTTCCAAGCCCAACTGGCTGATTGTCAGTCCTGAATTCGACCGAAAGCAACAGCTTCGTCAGTATCGGAAAGATAGATGGATCCTTCTTCATCGCGACGACCTCGCGCCACTGCTCGGCCGGAGACGGCATGCGACGCAAGATTAGGCAGTAAGCATATGCAATCTGGTTGGCATGGTTGAAGGCAGACTTGTCGAACGCATCAAGCGAACAGGGGTGAAATGCACCGGCATCGGCAATGGGGGGTACCGACGTCTGGGCCGCAGGCGGCAAGCTCTTCATCGAGACCGTCGGCGAACTCGAGCCTGCATTGCCGTTCGCAATGAGTTTCTTTACGGCATCATATGCCAGCTTTCGCCCGCTCGGCGCCCATAGCCGGTCGTCGCGCTTCTTCAGGCGGACGAGGCCCATGAAGGCCTCGTAGCTTGGCGCCCAGTACGTCTCGTCGAGCAGTTCGTAGATATGGGCAGCTTCCAATCCATATAGAGATTGATATCTGCGCAGGAGTGTCATGGTCTGGACGAGACCGTCCGCCTGCTGACTTTCTCCCGTCTGGCTGCCTCCAGGGTGGTTGAATTCGGTCAGCCAGATTGGACGACCGAGAGTGGCCAGAAACTTGAAAGCTTCCTCGGGGTCGCCCCCGTAATCGTGCCAGACCGATATGTCCCATCTGATGCCATCCTGCAGCATGCGGGTGAACGCTGCGCGGTGACCCCAGCCGGCCGTTCCCATTGCTTTTCTTATAGTCGCATCCACTGCGATGGTTGCATCCGACAGACCGCGCAGCACTGCGCTTACCTTCGCCCAGCGCGGACTGAAATAGTCGGACGTCTCGGTGCCGCCGGCAGGGCCCCAGGAGCAGTTGTATTGTATTCCGCTGTCCTGCATCTCGCAGGGCATCAAGATAGCGTAGTTCTCCATCTCGTTGCCAAGCTCCCAAACGCGGATGTCGTCCTTGAAGCGGGATACGAGTGTCGACGCGAGATGGTAGGCCTGCGCATAGAGGTCATCGACGGATTCATTGTCGAGGTCTAGTTCGGGCGTGATTACCGGTAGGATCTGGACTCCGCGCTCCTTGCCCGCCTTGACCAGTTCGGCAAGTTTGGTGGCGCTGTCGGCGCTGGAAATGTTGACGCGATACGACTTCATGCCGAGGTCGCGGACATAGTCGAGTTGCTGTTCGATCGATATCCCAGGATAGGCGTTGAAGGGATGGCCGTTCACCCCCCATAGCAGATCCGCTGCGCACGAAGCCGTCATGCCCAGCAGGCATGCCAGGGTTGTCCAAAGACGTCTGGTCGCGGCGACGGCCCGTCCAATGGAACCTGGTTGCGATGGATTGGTCGGCCGCGGCATCAGCGCGAACTTGCTTGTCTTGCGCCAGACATTTTCGGCATCACTCCATTCGCTGAACTCTGCCTGACATCCATCCGAGCACGACGATTGAGATCTGCCGCACTGCCCAACGCAGTCTATCAAAACCGCGCCACGCAGAACCTCACACATTTGGCGTAAACGCCCACGATTGGCCTCGCCATTCGGATGAGAGCTGCCGGGAAGCCTCTGAGGCAAACGACCGGGTACGTCACAAAGGCCAGGATGACCCTGCGGTCTTGGTCGTCCAAAGTCGTGGAACCGAGGCATGGCGCTGGTGATCAAAAACCCTGTGATGACACGACACTGGACAATCAACGGCCGTTTTCTCGCGCAGCCGACCACCGGAGTTCAGCGCTACGCACGCGAGATCGTTTCGGCGCTGGACGCCTTGATCGTGGCCCAGGCTGCCTTGACACGGGATTTGACGGTTGAGTTGCTGGTCCCGCCGGGGGCGCTTGAAAAATTGCCCCTGGCAGCGATCCGTGTCCGGACCGTCGGCAGTGTTGGGGGGCATTTATGGGAACAGGCTGCGCTTCCGGCCCATCTTCGCGGAGGGCTGCTTAGCCTCTGCAATACCGGCCCTGTGACGGTTCGTCGGCAGGTGCTGTGCATTCACGACGTCAATACACGGGTAGCCCCGCAGAGCTATTCATTTCCATTTCGGCTTCTCTACCGCACCTTGGTTCCTGCCTTGGGCCGGGCCGCGCATAAGATTACGACGGTGTCGAAATACTCTGCGGGTGAACTGGCGCGCTATGGCGTGTGCCCGGCGGCAAAGATCGAAATTGTAGGCAACGGGCATGAGCATGCGTTGCGATGGGCTCCTTGCCACTCGGAACAAACACTGGCAGTGGCCGGCCCTGGTACGATCGTCGTGCTTGGCAGTTCTATCCCGCACAAAAATGTCGGCTTGATCATCGGCATGCACGAGCGTCTTGCCGCGGCGGGGCTGCAGATTGTTGTTGTCGGCGCTTCAACGTCCCGCGTTTTCGCCAGCAGCGGCGACCAGAAATCGCCGAACGTCATTTGGCTGGGAAGAAGGTCGGACGCAGAACTCGGCGCGCTTCTGCGCGATTGCCTATGCCTCGCGTTCCCCTCCTTGGTCGAGGGTTTCGGGCTGCCGCCCCTCGAAGCTATGGCACTGGGATGTCCGGTGGTCATGTCGGACCGTGCCAGCCTCCCCGAAATCGGCGGCGATGCGGTCTTGTACGCATCACCTTGCGACGAGAATGCGTGGTTCGATTGTTTTATGCGCCTGGTCCACGAAGAAGGCCTCAGAACCAAATTGATCGCACGCGGTCGCGCCAGGGCGGCGCGATTTCAGTGGGCCGCGTCAGCTCAGCGCTATCTGGAGCTGATGGCCAGCGTGGATGGATTTCCAGAAGTGCCGCCACCACCGCCTGGGGTAGTCGAATGCAATCCGAATGAGCGACTTGCGGCGGCGGCTAGTATCAATTGAGGTATCTCGAGTCTAACGGCATCTGCCATTCAGGCGCATCATTCCCCTTCAGCCTGCCTGCGATGACAGGCTGGATTCCGGAGGCATGAGGCGATGGCGAAAAGAAGTGCGGGCATCCTGCCTTACCGCAGATCGACCAACGAACTGCAGGTGCTGCTTGTCCATCCGGGCGGGCCGTTCTGGCAAAGCCGCGATCTCGGCGCATGGTCGATCGCAAAGGGCGAGTATGGTGATGACGAACAGCCGGAAGCCGCGGCGCGTCGCGAATTTGAGGAGGAAACCGGCTGGGAGCTCTCGGGAGCACTGCTTCCGCTAGGGGAACTGCGCCAGCCCGGCGGCAAGCTTGTTACGGCCTTCGGCGCCGAAGGCGATTTCGATGCCGGCACCTTGCGCAGCAACATGTTCGAGATGCGATGGCCGCCGCGCAGCGGCCGCATGCAGACTTTTCCTGAGATCGATCGCGCAGGGTGGTTCGGCCTCGAAATGGCCCGGGAAAAGTTGCTTGTCGGCCAGCGGCCTTTTCTCGACCGGCTTGTGGTGTCTGTCTAAGGGTCGACCCAATTGCCCGACTGACGTCCTCAACTGGTCGTGTTGACATGCGCCATAATCAGAAGACGAATTCGACGGATGTCAGCGGCCAGCAGCCGCGGGTCCATTCGATTGGTACGCCGCTGCGGTCCTCGTTGACAGCATTGATGCGGAATACTGGCGTTCCGGGCGTCAGCCGCAGGATTTCCGCTTCATCGGGGGATGCAAAGCCGCCACTGATGCGCGTCTCGGCCCGCCGGTAGTTGTCGATGCCATGCGCGCGGAAAACATCGGTCACCGACTGACGCACATCGTATCTCTGCTCGAAGTCGGGGAAGAGATGCGCCGGAAAGAACTTGGTATTGACGTAAACTGGCTGCTTGTCCGACGTTCTGATCCGGCACAGCCGGATAATGGTGGTGTCAGGTGCGAGACGCAACCGTTCCACCACGGCCGCTTCGGCCGGTTCCCGGACGATCAGCAGCGTATTGGTGCCGATTTCCTGGCCGTGGGCTTCGAAATTGTCGAGAAAGCGCTGTCCGTCGCGAACAGTGAATGTCGAGGGCAGGTTTCGCACGAAGATACCGACGCCCTTGCGGGCGGTGAGGTGGCCCTCATGCTGTAACTGCTGCAGCGCCCGGCGAAGCGTAATGCGGGTGACCGCGAATTTCTCTGCCAGATGCGTTTCTCCGGGAAGCTGGCTGCCCGGCGCAAGACTGCCGCTCTCGATCAGATCGAAGATGTGATCGTAGATCTGCTGCCAGATCGGCGTATCGTTGCGTGGCCGAAAGACCAGCCCGTCAAAGGCCAGAAGGCGATTGCCATTGCGCTCGTGTGGTATTGAAATTTTCGTGTCCAAGTTCATGAAACCTTATCCACCGGCGACCGCTGTGCAGACCATCGGTCTGTGCGGGACAGCCCGGAGCTATAGACAATTTGTCCATGGACCATGGTGGCCACCACACGCGGATGCTCTGGATCGCCAGCATCGACCAGGATCAGATCCGCCCGGCGGCCGGCAACAAGCGAGCCGCGATCGTCGAGGCCGGCCACCCGGGCCGGGTTTGCCGAAACCAGATTCCAGATCGAGGGGAAGTCGCCGGCGTCTGGCGAAGACAGTCTGAAGGCCGCATGCAGAGGCGAAGGGTAGTGGTAATCGCTGGTCAGCACCGTGCAAAGTCCGGCTCTGACGGCCTCGGTGGCATTTAGCGCTCCATTATGGCTGCCGCCGCGCACGACGTTGGGCGCGCCGAGGATCACGTCCTCGCCCATTTGCCGCGCGGCCTTGGCTGTTTCGAGCGTTAGCGGAAATTCCGAGGCCTTTGCGCCGAGGGCGCGAAAATACATGCGTTCCTCGGGAGACGCTTCGTCATGGGCAAGAAGCACATTGCCATTGGCCCGCGCAGTTGCGGCCAGCTTCCCGATCGCGATCTCAACCTCGGCGCGGCGGGACCAAATCTGGCCGAGCAACGTCATGTATTGCTCGCGGCTCAAGCCAGACCGCTCCGCCATCTGACCGATCTTGCGGGCAATCGTGCCGTTCAGCACCGACCCCGTCGTGTGATCGTTGACGGCGATGATCGGCCGTGGCCAAAGCGAGAGCCATCGTACGACCTGCGCCATCTGATCAAGCGCGAAGGTCTCCCAGCGCAGATGCAGACGCGTATCGCAGCCAAGGCTATCGCGGAGATCGCAGACCGCGCCGATCAGCTGTTTGGCAGCGTCGAGCGACCGAAGTCCAGGCTCCCACGACACCGTGACGCCGTGAAAGGCCGTGGTTACGCCATTGGCGACAAGCTGGCGGTCCGTATCTTTCAGCGCCAGCGCGGTGTCGAAGCGGACACCGGGCCGCGGCATGATCTGGCGCTCGAAGCCGTCGCCGTGAATATCGACGATCCCCGGAAGCACGAGCAGACCATCGGCATCGATTGTGGAGGCATGGGCCGCTCGCAGCTCTGACAGGGCGCCGCCGGTGACGCTCAGGTCCGCGGTTTCAAGTCCCCGTTCGGTTAGGATGCGACCACCCTGGATGTGCCAGTTCACTGTATCCCTCAAAAAAGCAAAGGCTGCCGGTGGCGCCGGCGAAATGTCACGAGCACGTCATCTGCTGCGTATACGGATTAGCGGGTAACAGTTTCCTGTCTATACAGCAAAGGAAAAACGATGATCCGCAGCATCGCAACCGCACTCGCCCTGACGCTTGCCTCCGCCGTTCCAGTGTTTGCGGAGCCAGTGAAATTCGCGGTAACCGACATGGAGGGACTGGAGGCTCTTCAGCAGGAATTCGGTGCTTTCCAGACCGCTCTTGAGGAGGCGACCGGCCTGGATGTCGAGCTGTTTCCGGTCAGTTCGCGGACCACCGCCGTCGAGGCGATGAATTCCGGGCAGGTCGATCTTGTCCTGACCGGTCCTGCAGAATACGTCGTCATGAAGGAATTAAGCCAGCCGAAGATTGTTGTCGCCTGGCAGCGCCCCGACTATTTCGCTCAGATCGCCGTGCTGGCGAATGGACCGATCCGCTCGGTCGAAGACTTGAAGGGCAAGAAGGTCGCATTCGGCTCGGTCGGCTCGACCTCCCAGCACCTCGGCCCCGCGCAGGCGCTGGCCGATTTCAACCTGAAATATGCCACCGATTACGAACCAGTAATCATATCGCGCAACATCGCGGCTGAGGCTCTCATCCGCGGCGACATCGCCGCTATCGGCTTGAATTTCGGCTATCTCAACTCGGTCCGGGAAGCATTCCCCGGCGTTGCCTTCTCGGTCATCGCACGGGGCCGCGATCTGCCGAACGACATTCTTGTCGCCCGCAAGGACATTTCAGATGACGTGTTCGTCAAGATCCGCGATGCCTTTGCGAAGAATGGCAATGAGCTGATGAAAGCGATCCTGACCGGCGAGGACAATCAGAAATTCAAGGGCGGTTTCTTCCTGACTGATGTCAGGGACTCGGACTACGACTATGTCCGCTCGATGTACCGCACGATCGGAATCGAGACCCTCACCGACTTCGTAAACTGAGGCTCGCTCCTTTTCAGCGACAAGGCCGGCGGCTAACCGCCGGTCTGTTTCGCAGTTCGGTCTCGGCCAAGAGGTCACTATGACAGCCATCATTCGGGCGCACGATCTTGCGAAGAGCTATGCGAACGGAAAGGTCATTTTCTCCAGTATCGGCCTCACCATAGCATCGCGCGAACGGGTTGCCCTGATTGGCTCGAACGGTGCTGGAAAATCCACCCTGCTCAAATGCCTCATTGGTCTTCTACCGTCGAGCGGTGGCGAGGTCGTCACCCTCGGCGAGAGCTTCCGCTCGGCGCCGTCCGTCGCCCAGCTGCGGCGCATACGCAGGCAGATCGGATTTGTCTTCCAGCACCACGGACTGGTCAGCCGACAATCGGTTCTTACAAACGTTTTGCAGGGCAAGCTCGGGCTGCCCGGCGGCTGGCGCGGCTGGCACCATTCCATCGCAAAGCAACACTGGCGCGAGGAAGCAATGCAGGCCCTCGCCGAAGTGCGGCTTCTCGGCAAGGCGGGCGCCCGCGCCGACGCGCTTTCTGGAGGGCAGGCGCAGCGGGTGGCGATTGCCCGTGCGTTGATCCGGCGTCCGAAGCTTTTGATAGCAGACGAACCGGCGGCAAGTCTCGACCCGGCGGCTGGACATGATGTGATGCGCGTCTTCTCCGAGCTGACCCAGGAACAGGCGATCACTTTGGTCTACACCACGCACGACATGGAGCATGCTCTCGACTACTCCGACCGCTTGATAGCGCTCAAGGCGGGCAAGGTCTTCTTCGACCGACCGACGGCGCAGGTGACCCGCGCTGATCTGAAAGACGTCTTCGATGCATGACCGCCTTTCGCTGAGCCGGATTCCATCGATCTCGCCAGTCACTTTCAGCTTTGCCGTCGCTTTGGCCGCTCTCGTGATCGTTTCCGCCGGGCAGGTCGCACCTTCGCCGGAACAACTGGCAGGCGGGGTGCCCCGAATGGTCCGTCTCGTCGGCCGCATGATACCCCCAAATGTCGAGCCAGGGTTCCTCCTGAGGGTTTTCTGGCGCATGGTCGAAACGTTTCAGATAGCGCTCGTGGGGACAGCAATAGGTGTCGTCCTCAGCTTGCCGTTTGCCTGGCTCTCGGCCAAGGACATAACCCCGATCGGCCCGTTCCGGCATATCTCCAGGATGCTGGTCTCGTTGTTCAGGACTGTTCCAGATTTGGTCTGGGCACTACTTTTCGTGTCAGCCGTTGGTCTCGGGGCGGTTGCCGGCACCATGACCATCGTCGTCGATACGATCGGCTTTTGCGGACGCTTCTTCGCCGAGGCGATGGAGGATGCCGACGAAAGACCTCAGGAAGCGCTGTTTGCAATCGGCGCCGGACGATTCTCTGTTCTGTGCGGGGCAGTACTGCCTGACGCCATGCCGTCCCTGATAAACACCACGCTCTTCGCGCTTGAAAAGGCAGTGCGCTCGTCCGTTGTTCTCGGCCTCGTTGGAGCCGGTGGCATCGGACAGGAGCTGAAGGTCGCGTTCGATCTTTTCCAATACAGGAATGCCTCGACCATCATTCTCGTGATCTTCGCCATCGTGGTGTTGATGGAGTTCGTGACGGATCGCTTGCGCTCGAAGGTCCAGTAGTTGCAGGCTAGGCATGTGCGCCGCAAATCGACAGGACGCAGCGATGGCCGAAGACGGGGGGTCGATCACCTACGGCACGATGATAAGGAACAGATAGGCGACAAATACGACGAGATGAACGAGCCCCGTCAGCATCGTTGTTCGGCCCGTCCCAAAGCTCACGATGCTGATGGCAAGCGCGAGGAGGAGAAGCACGGTATCCCCCGGACCCAGACCAAGAGTCAGGCTTCGTCCGGTGAGCAGGCTCGCCGCACCGATCGCCGGGATTGTCAGGCCGATTGTGGCGCAGGCCGAGCCGAGGGCGACATTCAGCCCTCGCTGAAGCTCGTTATTGAGCGCTGCCCGAACCGCCGATACCGCCTCCGGCATAAGCACAAGCGCAGCGACGAAGAAGCCCACGATGGCGTCCGCCTGGGTAACTTGAAGAAACTTGAGCCCATTCTCGATGCTGCCGGCCACCTGCTCGGTCAGAAGAACGATCCCTGCCAGTCCGACAAATAAGAGGAGCACATTGGTGGTCACTTTCTCGCCCTCAGATACATGCTTGTCATGTTCCGCGCTGGACGTCAGGTCTTCGATAAAATCGCCCCGATGGCGCACCATCTGGGCAAAGACGAAGGCACCATAGAGGAGGATTGAAAGAACGCTCACGAAAGCGAGCTGCGAGGCGGAGAACGTACCGGGGCTTGTTGCAAGCGTGTAGTTTGGAAGGATCAGCGTAAGAACCGTCAGCGCCATAATGACGGCAAGCGAGGCGTTGGTGCCCTGTCGTTTGATGTCCTGATATCGATGCTTCAGCCCACCCAGGGTGAGGCAGACCCCGACGACGCCAGCGCATACGATCATGACCGTCGAAAACACGGATTCGCGTGCCAGCGTCGGGTTGTTCTCGCCGTGCAGCATCATCGAAACGATGACCGATGCTTCGATGGCCGTCACCGAAAATGTCAACAGCAGAGTGCCATATGGTTCACCGAGCCGCAGTGCGACGGATTCTGCATGATGCAAAACCACAAACACTGTCGCGAAGATGAAGATAGCGACGACGATCAACGCCAGGATTTTGATCGAGAGCGGCGAATGCTCGATCGACGCTGCGCCGAAATGAATGAGTGCGGCCAGGCCCAAGGAGCCGATTGGGAACAGATATTGGCCGATCGGTCGCCGATGAGCAGCCAAGACGGAATTCCCTTCATCGCCATCGACGGTCGCAGATCGGGTGTTGGAGAAATTGACCGAAGCCCACTGTGTCAACCTACTTGCGGCTGCCGGCTCGTTCAATGGTCGCGTGGCCGATCGACCTGGCTTAACCAGCTTGCCGAGCTCGATGCCGCATATCCGGATCACAATTAAGCCTTGAGTTTTTGCGCTTGGGGCAATAGCTAGGTGCTACCAGGCCGGGCCCCTCTGGCAGTCCATCAGGACTGCGATGTCGGACTGGAATTCCAATCCGGGTGGCCTGGCTTCGAGTTTTCTTCAGCTGTAGCGGCATTTCTCTTGTCATACGCGGTGTCCGCGTTGCTCTACGGTTATACTCGCAAGCCGCGTCACCCCTAGCTGAACGCAAGGGTGCCGTATGACAGATTTTTTCAGTCCCGAAGCAATGACCGCTCTCATGCAGGTCATCATGATCGACCTGGTGCTGGCCGGCGACAATGCCATCGTTATCGGCCTTGCCGCGGCCGGACTACCCAAAGAGCAGCGCAGAAACGCAATCGTCGTTGGCATAATCGCAGCGGCCGTTCTGCGCATCGGCTTTGCGGCCGCGACAACCCAGCTCCTGCAGATCGTCGGGCTGCTGTTCGCCGGCGGTCTTTTGCTGTTGTGGGTCTGCTGGAAGATGTGGCGCGAACTCCGGCAAAACCATGCGCAGGAAGCACAGGCGATCGAAGCGCTTTCGGAAAGCGACGTCGACTACGATGGCGTCGTAGCTGGCAAGGCTCCGCGCAAGACCCTGGCCCAGGCAACCTGGCAGATCATCATCGCCGACGTCTCCATGTCACTCGACAATGTTCTGGCGGTAGCCGGTGCTGCGCGCGAACATCCGAACGTGCTGATCTTCGGCCTTGTCCTCTCGGTAGCGCTGATGGGCATCGCTGCAAACCTCATTGCCAATCTGCTTCAGAAGCACCGTTGGATCGCCTATGTCGGCCTGGTGGTCATCCTCTACGTCGCTGGCGACATGATCTATCGCGGTGCGCTTGAACTTCTGCCTCATGTCGGGGGCGCTTGAGACACAGAAAAAGGGCCGGGACGACCTTCGTTCCGGCCGATTTCTGCTTATCGCTCCGCTACGATTTAGAGCGCACTCACCCGATCCGGCAGTGAAAAGAATCCTCGTGCTCAGATCCGTGTGAATCGTGGCTTGGCCCCACGCAAACGACCAAATCGGAAGGCATCTGACACGGCCGAGCGGATCATGAGCATCTCGCCTATGGTTTCGTGTGTCATGAGCCCGACCAGCCGGTCGGAACTGTCGACGACGGCTACAGCAGGCACATCTGCCTGCTGCATCAGCCGCAGGCTTTCCTCGAGACTTTTGCGGTAATGTATTTTCGGGATATCGTGCCGCATTGCGCTCGCGACCGGTGCGGCGGGTCCCCTTTCCTTCAATGTCCGGATCATGTCGTTGCGTGTCACCAATCCTTCAAGATGGCCTGCGGAGTCGACGACAGGGAATTCGTGCTGCGTGGTCGCGAGCAGCATCTCGATTGCCTGGTCGAGCGTCGCCGACCGTTCCAGCCGGGCGAACTCGGTGATCATCACATCCGCGACAAGGACGCTTGTGGCTACCTCCCGGATCTGTGCGTTTTGCGCTTCCGCTGCCGCGGCGAGATAGACGAAGATGCCGATGAAGATCAGCAGCGGATTGTAGAACAGCCCAACAAAACCGAAGACGAAGGCCAATCCTTGCCCGATCGTGGCTGCGATCTGGGTTGCGCGCGACCACGAGAGGCGGGCGGCGAGTGCGGCGCGCAGGATACGGCCACCATCCATCGGGAAGGCTGGGATCATATTGAAGATGACTAGGAAGACGTTGACCCCGGCAAGCCTGGCGAGAAAACTCATACGCGGATCCTCGATCCCGGCCATCTGTTCGACGCCCGCCGACCCGCCGAGCAGGACGAAGATCAGCGCGGCGATCGCGACATTGACCAGCGGCCCCGCGACCGCGATCACGAACTCCTGCCCCGGCTCTTCGGGCATGCGTTCGAGCCTGGCGACGCCGCCGATCGGGAAAAGGGTAATGTCCGGCGTGTTGATGCCGAAATACCGCGCAGCGGCGATGTGGCCGAACTCATGCAGGACCACGCAGGCAAAAACCGCAATGATGAAGGCAACGCCTTGCCAGGCCGCTGGCGTGCCGCCGATCTGATAGTGCGTCAGCCAGATCCAGACGAGCAGAAGCAGGAAGGTAAAGTGAACGCGCACGGTGGTGCCGGCGATCGTCCCGAGGTTCAGCGACCAACCCAAATCCGTCCACTCCGAGAGGCCCGACCTTCGCAAGAGGCCCCACCTTGGCAACAGGCCCCACCTTCGCAACAGGGTTTGGCAGGACGCCTGCAATCGTTCGAGAACATCAGGTGCTCAAGCTCATCGTCTGCGACTAAGGGCTGCCCGGCCGCGAGATGCCCGCCTCGGTGTCGCGCGGTCCCGTCGCAAGAACAGCTTATCACGACACGACATCCGGGTGAACGTCTCGGCGCGTGATCTGACGCGTCCGCGCCTGCACGATGATTTCGCCCCGCCGCGCTTTTTCGGCGCTGAGGGACACGGTGCTTCGGATCGTTGTCATGGATGCTCCTGAACCTTTGCCGAAAAACATCGCAAATGCAGAAGGCTCCGGCGGGGCGCCGGCGTTAACCGACGCACCGCGAAACAAGTGATGTTGACCTAGCACCGACATGTCGCGGCGTCAGTCAGTGAGCAGTCTGCGAATGCTCGCCGCCCGGCTTCGAGATGTCGATTAAAGCTTCTCCCGCTTCTGCCGCTTCGCCATTCGTCGCGAGATCGCCAAGCGAGATGATGCCGACGAGCCTCTTGTCGCGGTTCAGAACCGGGAGCCGACGTACCTGCAGGTCGCCCATGTTTTCAAGCACATGCTCGACGTCTTCGTCATCGAAGCAATATTTGACCTCCGGGCTCATGACATCACGCACCTTAGTGTCAGGTCCCTTGCCCAATCCTACGCCGCGGATCGCGATATCTCGATCGGTGATCATCCCGACCAGCCGGTCGTGGTCGCCCACGGGCATCACTCCGGCGTCAAGCCTGCCCATCATCTCAGCCACTTCGCGGATCGACTGTTCGGGGTTAGCGACCTGTACATTCCTCGTCATGCAGTTGCCGACCTTCATGGCAATCTCCCTTAACTTGCGAAGCCCCGCCGCCGGTTCCGGTGTCAATCTAGGAAACGAACTCTTCGGCGGTAACGTTCCCTTGAATCTGAATGCCCCGCGGGAGGTTTTTCATCTGTCGCCGGCCCCCCCGAATGTCGCGGCTCCAATGAGCCTCACGCGGTTGGAACCCTGACGGGCGATACGACGTTCCAGGAGATCGGCAGCCAACGGAGAAGTCGAATGCAGCCCTTAGCCGTAAATTCCACCAGCCGTCCCGGCGCGCTGACGATTACCCCGTTCAATGGAACCGTGACGGTCAGGTTCTCCGACGCGATCATTGCCTCGACAGAGCGGGCAAAAGTGCTCCATGAAGAGGGGCAAGATCCGGCCTTCTATATCCCGTTCGAGGATATCTATTTCGACCTTCTGGAGAAGACCAACACCACAACCCACTCCCCGCTGAAGGGCACGGCCAGTTACTGGCGGGTCCACGCGGTCGGCGGAGCGGCCGACGACTTCATGTGGGCCTACGAGACGCCCGACACGCCGGCATTGGCCATCGCCCGCCATGGCGCCTTCGATCCCAGCAAGGCGCGGATCGATGCCGATCCTGCCGAGGACAAGCGACATACGCCTCACATCCCCGAATAGAGCCTCGCATGAAGGTCGCACATCGGCCGATCACGCCACGGGCGACAATCCTTTAGTCATTCGGAGAATTCTTCGTCGAGGATCCGCAGTCCGTCTTCATATTTCGATGTCGACGCGCCAATCTGCTGCGCCTGCCATAAATTGTCGGTAAGATCGGCGCGCTTGACCGGCAGCGCCAATGGGTTGGCTGCTGCTCTGCGCACGAAAGCGAGGTCGTCCTCGTCCGGCCTGCGTGTCATCGCATCGACGGCCGATACGATGGATGTTCCGAAACCTGCCGCCTCGAGCCGCTCGCGATCCCAATCGTCGCTTTTCTCAACAACGTCGTGGAGGTAGGCAACGGCCTTCTGGTCGAGCGTTTCGACGGCATCAACGACCCGGCGGCAATGCTCGATGTAGGGCCGTCCGGTCTTGTCCGTCTGCCCCGCATGAGCTTGTTCGGCGATTTTTGCCGCGCGGTAAAGGAAGCTCACTGCCTCGATCCTTGCTGGCCTGTGTGATGCTGCAACCGGCCTTGTTCCGGTCCACAACATGCCTCACCGAACGCGCGACGATTGCCTGAAGTTCCACAGAATGGGCAAGGCTCCGGCACCGAAACATCTCCAGCGCCGCGAGGGCAGCCTTACAGCTTGCTGCCGCCCTGGTCGCGGGACGCTCCATCGACAATGCCGGAATTGGGCAGAATTCCAAAATCCTGCGACTTGGCACCTTGTGCCGCTGTCAAAAATCCGTCCGCGTGGAGACCGCGCCGCAGCAACTCCCTCACGGCCGCAGACCGGCTTGGCATGCGCCTTTCGAAGCGCCAGTTTTCCAAAGCAGCCAATTCCTCCGACGTTAGCATGATCTGCAGTCGTTCGGGTCTTTCCAGCTCGGCCATTTCTGCCCTCCAGCCGCTCAAAGTTAGTATTTGTCTAAGAAGTAGGAAAAGCCTCGCCAGCCGTCAAGACCGGCTCATTGGCCATCGGCGTGAAAGGCTCACAGTTACCGTCAAGCGTCGATCGTGTAGCCTGAGCGGTATGCTAACTTGTTGATTTTGTGTGTTGTTTGATGGATTACGCTTGTCATTCGAGCTGCTATGGCACATGCTGATCTTGAGGGACAAACCGCTCCTGAAAGGAAGGGTTTTCCATGAGAGACGGTTATTCGGGCCATTTGTGTCACGACGTTAACCTGCAAGTTTGGACCGCCGCCCGGTGCAAGGGGATAGTCAATGTCACTGCGGTGGCCGAGGCTGTGCGGCTGCGAAACCTCGCAGAAAACGTTGCGCTTGAAGACGTCGAATGCTTGGTGTTGCAAGCCGCCCAGTTCTACGGGGCGGCCATGGAATTCGACAGCCTGACCGTGTTTGAACCAGGTAACGTCGATCGGCACTCGCTTGGCTGCGATGCCCTGCCTGGAAGAGGCGACGTCGATGTTCTGGAGGACAGGGCTGTTTCGCCTTATTTTCGCCCGCCGGACCAAACGCAATAGGTCTGGCCGAACACAGTCGGTCGCGGGGAAGGGCTCAGCTTCACGTCACGAGCGCGGCGAAATTCCTTCAATCGGCCGCGATTTCGGCCAGTGATGTCTGGACGAAATGCAGCGGCGCCTCGAGCGTCCAGGTGATGCCTCGGGCGTGGAACTCCAGCCGCCCGCTGCCGCTGAGAGCCTGCGGCGCCACTCGCTCGAGCACGACCAGTCCGAAACCGCGCCCTCTGACAGCGTCCAGGATTGGCCCGTCCAACTCACGCCAGACCAGTCGAAAGGTCTCAGCGCCGTCGCCCGCAGGGACCACGTGCCAATCGATCTCGACGCGTCCGCCGTTGCACGACAGCGCTCCATGTTTTGCCGAATTGGTGGCGAGCTCGTGAAAGGCTATGCCGAGATACTGGACGGCGTTCGGCTGCAGTACCACCATTGGCCCGGCCATCGACACGCGGGACTGCGCTGCGAAGGCCTTGAGCTGTGCCTGGATGAGCTCGCCGACCGTCGCGCCGCGCCATTCGGCATTGACCAGGAGATCATGGGATTCCGAAAGCGACATGATGCGCTCTCGAACTTGCCCGAGGAAAGCCTCAGGTGTGCTCGTCAGCTTGCTTGTCTCGCGGATCATCGAGATGATGACCGAATACTGGTTCTTCACCCGATGGTTGACCTCGCGCATGAGCAGTTGGATGCGCCGTTCGTTCTCCTTGTGGGAACTGATGTCGCGCGCGATCTTGGAGGCGCCGACGACCCGCCCGATCCCGTCGCGGATCGGTGAGACGGTGAGCGAGACCGAAACGAGCGTGCCGTCCTTGCGCAGGCGCATCGTCTCATAGGAGGGGACGCGTTCGCCGGCGCGGATGCGGCTGATGATCGAGACTTCCTCGTCGAGACGGTCAGGCGGAATGAGCATCGTCACCGGCCGGCCGATCGCCTCGGCAGGCGTGTAGCCGAACAGGCGTTCTGCAGCATCGTTCCAGCTGGTGATGATGCCATTCATGTCCTTCGAGACGATGGCGTCCATCGACGACTCGACAATGGCGGCAAGACGCATGCGGGCTTCATCGCCCAGCGTCTGCGTGCGCAGGTCGAGCAGCGTGTTGATGGCACCGACTACATTGCCCGCTTCGTCGCGAAGCAGGCGTGGGTGAGCCCTGAATGGGACCAGTGCGCCATCCGGCCGCTCCGCAATCGCCTGGTCCCAGGAGACATCCCGCCCTTCGCGCAGCGCCACGGCCATCGGACACTCGCCATGCGCCATATCCCGACCGTCCAGATGACGAAGCTTCCACGAGCCGCACCATAGGTCCCGACCGATAACAGGACGATGGCCCCAGAGCTCAGCTGCGGCTTCGTTGAAGAAGGTGATGTGTCCCTGCCTGTCGACGGTGTAGATGGCGACCGGCAGTGCCTGCATCAGATCGGCAGTGGGAATGCCCGGAACTCCGAGGCCGACATCGGCTTGTTCAACGAAGTTCACTTATGGCGCCATTCTCGTGGATTTCTGAGCGGCTATAATGCCCTTGAGCGATTTCGGTTCCGTCCGGACAATCACGTGCGGCCCCCTTTGCCCGCAGCCGCGGCGATATTCCTGGGCAAGGCATTAGGCCGACACGGGATCATCGCCAAATTGTCCGCCTAATCGTGTACTAAATGCGCCCGAGAAGGACCAGGATAATAACGATCAGCAGCACGAGACCGAGGCCGCCGCCACCATAATAGCCGGTGCCGTAGAACGGTCCACCACCCAAACCGCTGAACCCGCCAAGCAAGATAAGGATCAAAATGATGATGAGTATGGTGCCGAGGCTCATGGTGGTTCTCCCATTCTTGCGCTGTCGCGCCAAACAAAGGCCACGTCCATGCGCCTGTTGATGACGGTATGAACGCCCGGAAGCGGATTCCTGTTCCACCGCAAGTAGCATCGCTGTCGCTCGTCTGGCGGGAAAAGCCGGTAGGCTGACGAGAAAGCCCGCCGGCCGGGAGCCCGCGGGCGACAGGCTTTCTCAGCCTCGGATCGCCTGGAGGAACGGCGATCACAGCAAAAATGCCTGACGCAGTCGGAAGTTGCGGCGGTAGGCCAAAGAACGCCACAGCCACTCTACCGTCCTTTGTTTGCCGGCCGGGTGCCGCCGCCCTTCTTTTCGGGGTCATGAGTATGGTGGCTGTCGCGTTCGCCTCCGCCGCCGGAGATCTTGCTGCGGCTGCGCAGATCGGAATCGGCTGGCGGCTTTTCTATCACCAGCGGCTCCTTGGCATTTTCGTGCGATGCGCCAGGACCGCCATGGCGGATGCTGGCGCGGGTCTTCTTCGACGTGGACATGAAATCACCTAGCGGTCCTGCTGATAGCCTTGATGGGTCGTATTGACCTTCGTGTTGCCCTGCTGGCCCTGTTTGTCAGGATTTGGGGCGGAATGGCTGTGCTGCGTCTGGTCGACAGGAACCGACTTCTTGTCGCCCGGACCCTTTGGGCTCTGGTTCTCTGTCGGAACGGGTGGTGGTTTTGTGCTCATGACCGTCTCCTTTCACTAGCCAAAACAAGCAGGCCCCCGGGAAGGTTCCTGATCCGAACCGGGCGAGGGGCAAACTCCTGACATTGCCAATTCCGGCCTTGTCGGCGCGTCGCAGCGCAATAATCTTCTGTTAGGGCGTGGGCACTTCCACCTGTTGAAAGGAGCCGACCATGAAACACCAAACACTCGACCAACTGCAGACAGTTGCGAAAGTTGAGCCCTCGGCGACATACCCGACCATGACTCGGGCGCAGCGGATCGAGCGTTGGGCAGAGCTTCTCGAACAAAATCCACGGCGTTGCCTCGGAGCCCTTTCAGGCACCGAATATCTCAGTCCTGAAGCTCGTGACGTAGCGCGTGGCGCGGGGTCGCCGATCACCGTTGCCTATGAGGATCCGGTGCTGCGCGCCATGGGTCTGAAAGATGATACCTACGGTGAGGCAAAGCGCTTCTTCGAGCTAAGTGACTGGCAGTTGCACAACATCGTCTGTCACTGCCACGTGGGTGCTACGATGCAAGCGCGATGGGCTGCCGCCAGAGTCCGCCGGACGATTACCGGGAACAGACTTCTGGCCTGGCTGAGGGCAAGGTTTGTGCATTGAGGCCAGCCCAGAACGGTGACGACAAGTCTTGATCGTTCTCGGTAGCGGCTGGCCGGCAAAAGGCTGGTGGCATCGCCGGCGCCGCAGTGTTGATTGAGCCGACGCCTTGCATTCAGGGCGGCCGGACGAAGGCTCATGGCCGGGTCCCTTGTCGGAGGGGCAGGAAGCTCGATTCATGTGAACACGGCCCGCGCCCCTGATCCATGCCACCACAGATGCATCGTTGGCGGAATCTCGTCCCTGTGACATGCCCGCAATCGCGTCGGGGAACCTTTCTGGAGGCACATGGTTGGAATGTGCGGCTGAAAGAATCCGGGCCTGTGCCAAGGAGGTTCGCCATGAAGCTTCGCGAGTTGATGGACCAAGTGAAGGATCTGCCCCCGGATACCCTCGTCTGTGCCGCCGAGATTGACGAGGCCTTTGCGGCCAACATTGCCGGCATAGAAACAGTAGAAGGTGCCCGGATCGAAAGCCGGAAACCGGACGGCACCGAAGCTGTCGAACTCGCCAACGGGAACGACAGGGTTGTCGTAATCCGCTGGTGAACCGCTGGCTCATGCCGGAGCGGTCGCATGCTTGATCACTGAACGCTGGAGGAGTCGCAGGCCATGTTACCGGTATTGAACAAAAGACTTTGCGCCGGCCTGATCGCCGGAACTGGGCCGGCGGCGTTGCTCCGCTCGCAGCTCAGGAAATCCCAAACGACTTCACGGCGATCGTGCGCGAGAAAATTCCAGCCGTGGTCGCAATAACGACCAAACAGATCATCCAGGACCAGGCGACGCTGGGCGACTTTCTTAGTCCTTTCGGCAGTCCCGGCCTCGGACCGGCGCAACCGCAGGTGCGAGAGGCCCTTGGTTCCGGCTTTGTGATCAGCCCCGAGGGGTACATCGTCACCAACAACCATGTCGTTGCCGATGCAAGCGAAATTCATGTCGTATTCTCCGACAAGGAGACGTTGCCTGCGCAGCTCGTCGGCCGCGATCCGGCAACCGACCTCGCGGTGCTGAAGATCGACCCGCGGTCCAACGTGACAACGACCGCCTGGGGTGACTCCGATGCAGTACAACCCGGCGCATGGACGATCGCTATCGGCAGTCCGTTCGGGCTCGGTGGGACCGTTACCGTCGGCGTGCTTTCGGCCCGTTCGCGCGACATCAATGCCGGTCCTTACGACGATTTTCTCCAGACCGACGCCTCAATCAATCGCGGCAATTCCGGCGGCCCCCTGTTCAATGCGCGCGGCGAAGTGATCGGGGTCAATACGGCCATCGTATCTCCCACAGGTGGCAGCATAGGGATTGGCTTTGCGGTACCATCCCGCACCGCCCGGAACGTCGTCGACCAGTTGATCCGCACTGGCCGGATCGAGCGCGGTTTCATCGGGGTGCGTCTCCAGGAGATCACCCCGTCGATTGCTGAGGCGCTTGGAATACCCGGCAGCAAGGGAGCGCTGGTAGGCTCGGTCGAACCCGGCAGTCCGGCAGAGCAGGCAGGCATACAGGCGGGAGACGTGATTACACGCTTTAACGGCAAGGACATCCAGAGCGTCCATGATCTGACGCTCGCGGCTGCGAGCCAAAAGCCGGGAACAAAAACGACGCTGACACGGAACCGCGGAGGCAGCAACAGGAAATAGCTCTGACCATCGGACAACGCAACGATGAGGAGCAACAGACCAGCGCCGTTCCGAAGTCGGAAACGGCCGACACGCGTCTTGGATTGTCGCTCAGCCCAATCCCGGATGAGGCACGCCAGCAGCTCGGACTCCAGCCGGATACTACAGGCGTGTTCGTCCAGGAAGTGGCTCCAAACAGCCTCGCCGCCGAAAACGGCGTTCAGCCTGGCGATGTGATCGTCTCGGCCAACAACCGGGATGTGACACAGCCGTCGGACATCCAAGAGGAGTGGGCGAAATCCCGCCAGCTGAACAAGCCGATGTTGTTCCGCATCAGCAGGCAAGGGCAATCTCTTTTCGTTGCCGTGGCCACGGCCAAATCTTGACGGGCCAAATCTTGACGGGCCAAATCTTGACGGGCCAACTCTTGACGGGAACGCGTTAAGTTTGGCGAACGTAAACTTGGCCGAATAGATCACCCGCCTTCGCGAGAGGCGGCCTTTAGGGACGGGAACAACAGCCGACCAAGGCCGTTTCGTCCAATGAGTTTCATTCAACCTGTTGAAAGGAGGCTTCGATGAGCGCCACCGGACTCGACGTATTTGACAAGACGCTGCAGACAACAAACATCTGGCTCGACGAGATCATGACCGAGATTGGACCGGATCGGCAGGTCGCATGGCATGTGCTTGGAGCGGTGCTCCACGCCTTGCGAGACCGCATGCAGCCGGATCTTGCCGCCCACCTGGGCTCGCAGCTGCCGATCCTCGTGCGCGGCGCCTACTACGACCAATATCAGCCCTCCAAGACTCCCGAGAAGTTGCGGTCGCTCGACGAGTTCCTGGCCAAAATCAAGGCGGAGCTGGAATTCACCCGACCGGTCGATTCCAAGGATGCATTCAGGGTCGTATCCCAGGTTCTCGCTCACCATGTGGGAGAGGGGCAGATGATCAAGGTTTGGGAATCCTTGCCAGCAGAAATCAGGCGCGTCGCGGAAGCTCAGCAAGCGGCGTGAAATAGCGCCAGATATAGCTGGCTGTAGCGCTTGTTCTTGGGGAGATGGAAATGCCACTCACCCTTATCAGTCCTGCGTTCCCGGCGGGCGGGAAAATCCCTGAAAGGTATTCCCGCGACGGTCAGAACGTCTCACCACCGCTAAAATGGTCCGGTGTTCCGGACGGTACCAAGAGCCTTGTTCTTGTCGTGCAGGATCCCGACGCGCCGAGCGGGGTTTTCGGGCACTGGGCGGTGTTCAATATCCCGCCTGATGCCGGCGAACTTGCCGAGGCGCAAGACGGCAAGCCAGGCCCGTCGGCACTCAGGCAAGGCACCAACGATTTCGGCAATGCCTATTACGATGGCCCGCAGCCGCCGGTGGGACATGGCGTCCATCATTATCATTTCCGGCTGGCCGCGCTCGACGTGCCGAGCCTCAGTGTGCCGGGACAGGCGGGCGTGCAACTCGTCTGGAAGGAAGCCCAGAAGCATGCGCTGGAGCAGACCGAGTTGGTCGGAACCTACGCACGGTAACGCCGGCCCGTGCCTGTCGCCTCCGTTTATAGTGCGGCCGGAGCAAGCGGGTTTCTAGCCGGGCCGTGGATGACCGAACCGTCGGCGGCGAAAATCGAGCCATGGCAGGGACAATCCCAGGTGTTGTCCGCGTTGTTCCAGGTCACGGTGCAGCCCTTGTGGGTGCATGTCGCCGAAACCGGGTGGAGCACCCCTTCAGCGTCTCGCCACGCCGCGATCTTTTCGTCGCCCCTGACGATCACACCGCCCATGCCGGGCACGATGTCGTCGAGGCTTGAGACAATCGATTGGCTGCGGCCATTCTTGTGAAAGTCCTCGGGATAAGGCCGCGCCGGATCATAGAGCTTTTGCAATGGGCTCGGCCGCGCGCAGATCAGATCCGCGATCATCATGCCTGCGGCCGTTCCATTGGTGATGCCCCAGGCGTTGAATCCCGTGGCGATATGAAACCCGGAGGCCTTGGCCGGATCGGGTTCGCCGGCATATGGAACCCTGTCGGCCGTATCATAGTCCTCATTGCACCAGCGCCACGCAACGTCCCCAACGGGAAGGCTCATTCTTGCCCATTGTTCCAGCTCGACGAACCGTTTCGCCACATCGCCGTCCTGGCCCGTGTCGAACTTGGGGCCGAGTGCGACAAGCAGCGGGCCTTCGGCGTCGCGGCCGGAGCGGATGGAATGCGTCGGATCGTCGATGCCGATGAACATGCCGTCGACAGCAAGAGGGTAATCGATCCGAAACGCCATGGCAGTGTGGCAGCGCGGCTGGGTCCGGTTCGCCATGCCGACGGGGCTCTTCACCGTCATGTTGGTGGCGACGACCACATGCTCGGCGTGAACGGTGCCGCTGTCGGTAACGACGCGCCAGCGGCTTGCCTCGCCGATCGAGATCGCGCGGCTGTTTTCGAAAATCCGTCCGCCACGGGCCGTCACTGCTTGAGCCAGGCCAACCAGATACATCGCCGGATTGAACTGCGCCTGGTCGGAAAAACGCAGAGCGGCGGCCGTTTCGAAAGGCAGCGGCGCGCGCTCCAAAACATCGGCGTCCAGCCCAACCTGGCGCGCGGCCTCCGCCTCGGCCACGATCTCCGCGCGCCGGCTTGCATCGCAGGTGTAGGTATAGGCGTCCTTGGCCTCGAGATCGCAGGCGATGGCGTGGTCGCGAACCCATTCCCGGATCTGGATGGCGCCGGCGGAATTCGCATCGGCATAGGTCTGCGCCAGGTCCCGCCCGAACGTGTCGATGAGATGGCGATAGATCAGCGCGTGCTGCGTCGTGATCTTGGCCGTCGAGCGGCCGGTCACCTGGCCGCCTGTCCGCAGGCCTTCGATGACGATCACCGACCGACCGGCCTCGCAAAGGCGAAGCGCCGTCGTGAGCCCGACAATCCCGGCGCCCACGACAACGGCATCGGCATGGATCGAGCCCTCGAGCGGGGGATAGTTCGTAGCGGTGGCTGCCGCCACCCAACAGCTTCCCGGTTTTCCCGAAAGAATGGCCATTTCACCGGCGTCCCATGCGTTCGATGCATCTCCATCGACAACCCGCGCCGGCGCGAAAAAGTTCCGAGATCTACGGTCTTCAATCGTGGTTTCTTTGGAACTTCAGCAGATGATCGGGGCAGTCGAACGCAGCAACGGACGTGAATTGGTATAGGCAGATGCCATTACTGTTAGGCCGGCGGCCGAAGACTGCGCCGTTACGGCCTGTGGCGAAGGTCACCTGCGCGCGCCCGGCAAAGCCTGAAGAATGGTTCGAGCCACCCGCATCCAGTATTTTGGCGATAAAACAATTCGTACCTTGTTTTTCCCCATTGCAATTGCCAACCATGGAAATGGATTGATTCGGAGCTTGTCTATGCGTGGACTGCAAGTGGCCCTGGCTGCGGTGATCTTGGGCATTTCAGTCAGTTCTGGACTCGCCGATGACAATTCTCCCTTTATCTATTTTGCGACCCAGGACCCTTTCGCAGACGGTTTGCCGACCAAGAATGATGTTTATGTCTTTGGTGGCGTCTTTGCGCACGGGGCCTTCGGCGACGCGATCAATGTTTTGGGTGCCGACTACACGGACAACTATATAATCGGAGCTGCATACGGTCGCGATTTCGTCGATATCGGCGCTGGCTTCGTTCTTGGTGGCGTCGCCGGCGCGGCCATACGATTTGGCGAGGACGATGATACGACTGGCGAACTTTGGGCCGGAGCGCGACTGCGCCACCACGGCCTGGTCATTGGTGATTTGGCGATTGCGCCCGCACTGACTGCTGGATTCAGTGCCGTTACCGGCCCTACCGAGATCGAGCGCGAACGCGAAGTCGTCCACGATGGCGATGCATCATTCCTCGGCTTCGTTGGTGCGGAGCTTTCGTTCAGAGTGAGGCAGGCTCCCAACGTCGAACTCGTCTACCAACTCCACCATAGATCCGGCGCCGATGGTACGTTTGGAGATATGACAGAGGGTTCCAATGCGAACGCCCTTGGAATCCGTTATCGCTTCTAACGCTCGGTGCTGTAGACCTTTTTACAGGCGCCTACGCACCCACCCAGTTGGCTCGTGCTGAGGACGGCGACACTCCCGTGAGAGTCGGCACGATGAACCACTGAAAATCTCAAGGCGGTGTCGCCCTATAGCGCCGGGTCACCCTCAGGCTACATCCTTCAGCGTGTCCAGCGGCCCTTTCAATGCAGACCTGGGCTGGATCAACTCTGGCGCGATCAGGAAGGTCTGCGGTGCCGTCGGCGGTTCATCGATCAGCTCGAATGCCTTCGTGATCATCGCCTCAACATTCTGCCGCACCATGATTACGGGGAAGGGCAGGAAGGAGCCGAAGGGGTCATAGTCGTAGCAACCGACGACGAGTTCGCTGAACATTTCCGCCGGCCGGCCGGCCATGAAACGCAGCAGACCTTCCATATTGATCGACGAATTGATGAACAGCGCGCGCGGCAGCTTGCCACGGCATTGGTAAAACGCCTCGAAGGCACGCAAAGTTATATCAGGCGAATACCCGGAGGACTGCACACCATCGTCAGGGTCGGCGCCCAGCAGCGCCTTCTTGGTCGCATGGAAAGCGGCGATGCGTTCGCGGCTGGCGTGGTCGTTGCGGCCGCCAAACAGAAACAGCTCGTCCGGCCGCAGAGGATCGTCGTTGGCGAAGTGGCGGATGATTGCTTCCGTCAGCATCCGCGCGCCCTGATAATTGTCGCTGATCACCGAATGCGCCTTCGCTCCCGGCAGGTCGATGTTGATATGCCTCAGCCCCGCCAGTTCGCAGACCTCGTGCACGCCATCGGGATCGGTGGCGCCGACGATGAAGAGCTGGTCGATTGAATAGGAGATCAGCGTCTCCGCGGTCCGCCGTTCCTCTTCGGGGTCGCGGCTGGCGCTAACCACGACCGGGCATTGGCCGCGGCTGCGCACATGCCCCTCAAACGTCTGCGCCATGGAGGAGAAGTAGCGATTGTCGTGGACGGGCAGCATCAGGCCGACCAGGCCCGATCGCGAGCGTCGCAAGCCTCGCGCTTGCAGATTGGTGGTGTATTGGTGGAGTTCGGCGAGACCGAGAATTGTGTGCGCCGTACTTTCCTTGATGCGGCGCTTGCGCCAAGTGCCGTTCAGGACGGCACTCACGGTCGACGGCGAACTGCCCGACAGCACGGACAGGTCATAGATCGTCGCCTTCTTCTTGACCCGCTGATCCATCTGGCGCCTCCGGCGCGTCTATTTAGAGCAATATCCCGCTTGACGAGAGCTTCTCGATGCACAATAGTTTCTGCACCATCGATTGTGCAAGCGAAAACCGGTGGATGATCGATGGGGAAGTGCCCCGTCTCTTTCGGGGAGGTTTCTAACGGCCGCCGTCGTTCGACGGCTCGAGTGTGTTCCCACTAGGAACGTTATGGGAGGAGTACAGATGAAAAAGCTCTTGATCGCGGCGCTTGCCGCGACCCTTATGATTGGCGGATCATTCGCTGCGATGGCACAGCAGGCCGGCAAGGTCGGCGTCGTCGTCAAGATCGGCGGCATTCCGTGGTTCAACGCAATGGAGGCGGGTATCAAGGAGCGCGGCGAGAAGCTCGGGATCGACGCATTCATGGTCGGCCCGACCAGCGCTGATCCAGCACTGCAAGTTCGCGCCATCGAGGATCTGATCGCGCAGGGCGTCAAGGTCATCGGCGTCGTGCCGAATGATGCGAAAGTGCTTGAACCAGTCCTGCAGAAGGCCAAGGACGCCGGCATCATCGTCATCACACATGAATCGCCTGGCCAGAAGGGCGCCGACTGGGATTTCGAACTCGCGTCCGCCACCGGCTTCGGCGAGGCTCACGCCAAGCTCCTGGCGGAGAAGATGGGCGGCAAGGGTGAGTATGCAGTGTTCGTCGGCTCGTTGACGGTGCCGCTGCACAATGCCTGGGCCGATGCGGCAATCGAGTATCTGAAGAAGAATAATCCCGACATGAAACTCGTCGGCGAACGTTATGGCGTCGCCGAGGATGTAGACAAGAGCCGCAGCACTGCGCTTGACCTGATCTCCGCAAATCCCGGCTTGAAGGGCTTCCTCGCCTTCGGCAGCCAAGGCCCGATCGGCGCTGGCCGCGCAATCGAAGAGCGCCGGAAGGTGGGCGAAATTTTCGTGCTCGGACCATTCTCGCCGGGCCAGGGCCGGAAGCTCATCAAAAACGACGCAATCTCCGGCGGCTTCATGTGGAATCCGAAGCAGGCGGGCGAGGTTTTCGTCACGCTGGCCGACCATCTCATGAAGGGCAAAGAGATCAAGGATGGCGATACGATCGAAGGGCTAGGGACAGTTAAGCCCGACTTCGAAAACCGTAACATCATCGTTGATCAACTGGTCCCCATCAACAAGGACACTGTCGACGATCTCGCGGCGATGGGCCTGTAAAGCCTCCCAAGGCTAATGGCAGTCGGGCCCGGCCTCGATCCGGCCCGGCTGCAGGATTGCAAACGCGATTGGATCCAGGTTTCGACTCGATGGCTGATCAGGCACTCGATGCCGCCGCACCACGGCCGCTGCTGTCGCTCCGCAACGTCAATATGACGTTCGGCGGCGTGAAGGCGCTGAAGAATGTCAGTTTTGAGGTGCTGCCGGGCGAGGTGCATTGTCTTGCCGGCGAGAACGGCTCCGGCAAGAGCACGCTGATCAAGGTCATTACAGGCGTGTACAAGCCCGAGGCGGGTGCCGAAATCGATTATGATGGCCAGAGCTACTCCCATATGTCGCCGGTTACGGCGCAGGCCAGCGGAATTCAGGTCATCTGGCAGGATCTCGCCCTGTTTCCCGAGATGACTGTCGCCGAGAATATCGCGTTCCAGACCGTCATCGGCCGCTGGCCGCGGCTGGTGAACTATGCCGAGATGCGTCGTGTCGCGATCAACGCCTTGCAACGTCTTGGTGTTACCTTCGATGTCGATCAAGCACTCCACCACTTTCCCATCGCACAGCGGCAGATCGTAGCAATCGCCCGCGCCCTCGTCGGTGAGGCCAAGCTCGTCTTCATGGACGAGCCGACGGCGTCGCTCACCCAATCCGAAACCGACTATCTGCTGGACGTTGTGCGCAATCTGTCGGCGTCGGGCGTCGCCGTTGTGTTCGTCAGTCATCGCCTGGCGGAGGTTCTTGAAATCTCCACCCGCGTCACCGTGCTGCGCGACGGCGCCCTGGTTGGCGTCTATCCAACCAAAGGCCTGACCCAGTCGCGCATCACCGAGTTGATGACGGGCAAGACCTTCGACTATTCCGTCCTGCATCGGGATTTGAGCAGGAGCCCGGTCATGCTTGAGGTCAAGGGACTGTCGCGGCCCGGCGAATTCGACGACGTGTCCTTGACAGTCCGGCGCGGCGAGACGCTCGGCATCACCGGGTTGCTCGGGGCAGGGCGCACCGAATTGGCGCTGACATTGTTTGGCATGCGCAAGCCGAAATCGGGCTCTGTCGTCCTGGATGGCAAACCCGTCCGCTTCGGTTCCAACCGTGACGCGATCGCCGCCGGCGTCGCCTATCTTTCGGAAGACCGGCTGTCGCTCGGTCTCATTCAGCCCCAGGCAATCGCCGACAACATGGTCATCGCCTCGCTGGACAAGATCCTTTCAGGCGGTTTCATTTCGAGCGATCGCAAGCGATCTCTGGTCAATCGCTGGATAAGGGATCTCGGGGTCAGGATCGGAAAGCAGGACGACGCGATCTCGACCCTGTCAGGGGGAAATCAGCAACGTGTCGCCATTGCAAAATGGCTCGCGACCGACCCGAAGCTGCTTATCCTCGACGCACCGACGGTCGGCGTCGATGTCGGCGCCCGCGCCGGCATTTTCGACATCGTTTCCAAGCTGGCGGACAGCGGCCTGGCCATTATCCTGATCTCGGACGAGGTGCCTGAAGTCTATTTCAACGCGGACCGTGTGCTGCACATGGCTCAGGGGCGCATTGTCGGCGAATTTACGCCGGGCGCTACGACCCTCCAGGCGATCGAGGGGGCGGTCTATGCGTAGGTTTGCCCGCTCCCACGCAACGGAACTGGCTTTGCTCGCCGTTATCGCAGGCATCTGCGTCTTCCTTTCGTTCGCGACAGACCGTTTCTTCACCCTCGGCAACGCGTTTGACCTTCTGAACACCAGCTCGGTCAACATCATCTTCGCCGTCGGCCTGCTGGTCGTGCTGATCGCCGGCGGCATTGACATTTCCTTCGCGGTTGCTGCCTCCGTTGTGCAATATCTGACCGCGACCGTCCTCGGCTGGATCGGCGGCGGGAATTGGATTGTCGGCTTCATCATCGCTGGCGCATTGGGCGTCGCGTTGGGCTGCATCAACGCCTTCCTGATCCACGGGTTCAGGATCATCTCGATCGTCGCCACGATTTCGACTTTCAACATTTTCTTCGGCTTGCTGATGTTTTACACAGGCGGCGTGTCGATCTACAACCTGCCGGACTGGCTCACCACCCGCGTCGTGCTGTTCGAGCGAGAGATGGCTGACGGGACCTGGGCGGAGATCACCCTGCCTGTGCTCATTATGGCCATATGCGTGTTCGCTACCTGGGCGTTGATCACGCGCACCACCACTGGCCGCCAACTCTACGCATTTGGCGACAACCCGGAGGGCGCGCGCCGCTTCGGCATCAATATCGGTGCCATGCAATTTATCGCCTTCGGCTGGCTTGGCCTGATGGCGGGTATCGCCGGTCTCGTCCAGGCGCACTACGCGCAGGAGGTTGTGCCGAATGCCCTTTATGGGCGCGAACTCGACGTCCTGGCAGCGGTGGTCCTTGGCGGTGCGCGGCTCGGCGGCGGCAAGGGCAGCGTGCTCGGCTGCATTCTGGGCGTTCTGTTGGTCTCGATTACCCAGAACGGACTTAATTTGATGGGCGTGTCGCCTTTCGCGTTCAAGATGATCGTCGGCGCCATCATTCTTGCCGCAATCACGCTTTCGAATACCAGCATCGAACGCCTGCTGCCGTTCCTGAAAAGCCGACGGGTGCCTTCATGACGGTTTTGATTGAACGCGTCCGCAACGCGCTCGGCCCCGAACTTGCAGGTCCGTTTGCCGCGTTCGTAGCTGTCATGATCGTGTTCGGTTTTGCCGCGCCGAACTTTCTTTCCCGCGCTACCTTTGGATCCGTTGCCTTCCAGCTGCCGGAACTCGGCCTCCTCACACTCGCCATGCTGCTGCCGATCCTGACCGGCGGCCTGAACCTGGCCATCACCTTCACGGCCAACATGGCCGGCTTGACGCTGGCTTGGGTACTGCAAAGCCAGGGAGGCGTCGAAGCGGGCGTCGGCGCCTTTGTGCTTGGCTCGGTCCTTGCCATCGCGGTCGGCGCACTGAGCGGGCTGATCATGGGGCTCGTCATCGCCTACACCAAGGCTCACCCGATCCTGGTCTCGCTGTCGATGATGATCTTCCTGCGCGGTCTCGGCGAATTCCTGACGCGCGGCGGCGACGTGTCCGGCATTCCCGGCTTCCTGGCGCCGATCGGCTACGGTTCGATTTTTGGCATCCCGGTGCCGTTGCTCATCTTCATCGCTTGCGTGCTGATGTGGCACGTCTTGCTGACGCGCATGAAGCTAGGCTTCAACACCTACATGATAGGCTCCAATATCGAGGCCACACGCTATTCCGGTATCAATACGCGCAAGGTGCAGGTTCTCGTCTACACATTGTCCGGCGCGATGTGCGCGGTCGCCGGCATCATCATGCTGGCGCGCTTCAATTCGGTGCGTGTCGGCCACGGCGAGTCTTACCTGCTGATCACCGTGCTTGCCTGCTTCCTTGGCGGGGTCAATCCGTTCGGCGGCTTCGGTCGGGTGATCCCGGTCTTCGTTGCGCTCGTCGTGCTCCAGCTTCTGTCCTCGGGACTCAATCTGATGGGCGCAAGCCAGCATCTTGCGACGGCAGTCTGGGGCATCCTGATGATCACGGTGATGATCCTGCGCTGGCTTGCCGGGCGCTTCAAATTCCTGAACACAAACAGAGGGTGAGTCAGATGCATGGTTTTGGGGTCCACACCTCGATGTGGACGATGAACTGGGACCGGGCCGGCGCGGAGAAGGCGATCACGGCTTCCGTCAAATACGGGATGGACTTTATCGAGATCGCGCTTCTGAACGCGCCGGCGGTCGATGCCGCGCACACACGCGCCTTGCTCGAAAAGCACAATCTTCCTGCCGTTTGCTCGCTTGGCCTGCCGGAGCGCGCCTGGGCCTCGGTGCGGCCGGATGCCGCCATCGAACATCTCGAAGTGGCGATCGACAAGACTGCTGAAATGGGCGCGCTGGCGCTTTCCGGCGTGATTTTTGGCGGTATCGGCGAACGCACCGGCCTGCCACCGACCGAAAAGGAATACGACAATATCGCCCACGTGCTGACCGTCGCCGCCAAGCACGCCAAGAAGCGCGGCATCGAGCTCGGAATCGAGGCGGTGAACCGCTACGAGAACCATTTGATCAACACCGGCGCGCAGGCCGTCTGGATGGTCGAGAAAGTCGGGGCCGACAACATTTTTGTTCATCTCGACACCTACCACATGAACATCGAGGAGAAAGGGGCAGCCAACGGCATTCTGGCTGCCCGGGACCACCTGAAGTACATCCACTTGTCTGAGAGTGATCGCGGCACACCAGGCACCGGCAACTGCCCCTGGGACGAGATTTACGCGACGCTGGCGGCGATCGGCTTCAAGGGCGGACTGGCCATGGAAAGCTTCATCAACATGCCGCCGGAAGTCTCCTACGGCCTCTCGGTCTGGCGGCCGGTTGCGAAGGACGAGGCCGAAGTGATGGGCAATGGCTTGCCGTTCCTGCGCAACAAGGCTCGCCAATACGGTCTGATCTGAGACGATGGGTGACGGGCAGAAGGCGGACGGCGCAAGGATCGCCGTCTTCGATGTCGGCAAGACCAACATAAAGCTCTCCGCAATGACGCTTGACGGCGTGCTCGTGGAGAGCCTCTCTGTCCACAACGAAGTGCGGCCCGGTCCACCTTGGCGGCAGCACGATCTCAACGGCATTACCGACACTCTGTTCGGCTCGCTCGCCACTTTGTGCCGACACCATCCGCTGGAAAAGGTGGTCGGCACCGGACATGGCTCCGCAGGGGTCTTGGTGAACGCAGATCCCGACGAGACTTGTGCCCTGCCGATGATTGACTACGAGCAGGATCTGCCGCCTGCAATTCGCGAGGGCTACGTGCCGCTTTCGGGCGATTTTTTCGATCGCGGCAGCGCGATCATGCTAAAGGCCGCTCACCAGGCGCGTCAGCTGTACTGGATGCAGCAGGTTGATCCGGAGCGCGTCGCTCAGGCTCGTTGGTATCTGGGCTTGCCTCAATATTGGGCCTGGCGGCTGTCAGGCGTGCCATCGGCCGAAACGACGATCCTCTCGGCACAATCCCATCTGTGGAACAATGTGCGCAAGCAGTGGTCGCCCATTGTGGCGGGGCAGGGATGGCAGCGCCTCATGCCACCATTCCATCCGGCCTGGGAGAGGCTGGGGCCAATACGGCACGATCTGGCGCGCCGGCACGGCATACCGGAAGAGCTGTCTGTCCTGACAGGCGGCCACGACAGCAGCCTGAACCTCTACCGCTACCAGGCGGCAGGCATGCGCGACGCCTGCGTGATTTCTACCGGAACCTGGATTGTCGGAATGTGCGCGGCGACACCTCTCGACCAACTCGATGAAAATCGCGGAATGGTGCTGAACAGCGACGTGACAGGACGCCCGGTCGGCGGCGTTTTGACCATGGGCGGACGTGAGTTCAGTCATGTAGCAGGGCAGGGGCAAGAAGGAACTGCGGCCGACGCTGCGCTGGTCAGCTTGCTGATTGAGCGCGGCACTTTCGCATTGCCGTCGTTCGGCGACGATGACGGCCTGTTTCCAGGCAGCGCTGGGCTCGGCCGGTTTGAAGGGCCGCCTGCAGAACCCCCTGCAGAGCGCAAGGCGCTCGCGGTGCTCTACGCCGCGCTGCTGACGGTAGAATGTATCGATGCGCTGAACGAAACCGGGCTGGTTGCATTGGATGGCACCTTCCTGCGAGACCCGCTCTACGCCACGCTGGTTGCGGCGCTGCGGCCAAACGCCGAAACGGTCTACAACCTCGACTCCTATGGCACCGCCTCGGGTGCGGCGCTACTTGGCGAACACGAAACGCGTGACACGCCGGCTCCGATCGCGCTCAGCCTGCCGACTGCCTTTGCCGGCGATCGTGAGACGCTCGCAGCCTATGCACAGCGGTGGCGCGACCTGGCGAAGCGAAACAACCTGCAACGGGCCAAGACCAGCAAAAGGAACGATCGATGACTGATGACAGCGCTCTGCGCCGCGAGATGGTGGATGCTTGCCGCCGGATGAACTCAAGCGGCATCAACCAGGGCAATGCCGGCAATTTGTCGGTGCGCTCTAGCGACGGTTTCCTGATCACGCCCTCGTCGCTGCCCTACGAAACGATGACGCCCGAAGACATCGTCGAGATGGGTTTTGACGGCACCTATGTCGGCCGACGGCCCTCCTCGGAGTGGCGCTTCCACCGTGACATTTTGAGGGAGCGGCAGGAGATCGACGTCGTGCTGCATTGCCACTCGCTCTACGCCACGACGCTGGCCTGCCATCACAAGACGATCCCGAGCTTCCACTATATGACGGGAGTGGCGGGCGGCACCACCATCCGCTGCGCGGAATACGCAACCTTTGGCACGCAGGCCTTGTCCGACAATGCCTTGGTTGCACTCAAGGATCGCCTCGCCTGCCTGCTCGGCCAGCACGGCCAGATTTCGCTCGGCAAGACCATGGAGGCCGCCTTGTGGCTGGCGAACGAGGTCGAAACCCTGTCGCGCATGTATGTCCAGGCGCTTAGCCTTGGCGAGCCGCCGGTCCTTTCCGACGAGGAGATGGCGCGGGTGATCGAGCAGATGAAGAAGATGAGCTATGGCCAGGCGCCGGATCCGGAGGGAACGAACGATTTGGCGCGGCCGCGCGACGCTGCGGTCTAGCGCTGCTCCGGCAGATTTTAGTGAAGAGGTCTGTTTTCGCGCTGGGTGGCAGGTGAAGACTGAGATGTCCTCCTTACGGCAAACGGTGAATCAAATCGTTCAGCAAAAGCAGCGAGGCGCCGGCGAACACGGCCGCAGCCGCGTCGTCCAGCATGATGCCGAGTCCACCCCTTACCTTGTCATGCACGACGCCGATGGGCCAAGGCTTGACGACGTCGAAAAACCGGAAAGCAAGGAAACCTGCTGCCCACCAGACCGGGTCGAGCGGCAGCATGGAAAGCGTTGCGGCGGTGCCGAAGGTCTCGTCAATGACGACGATCTGCGGATCCTCCGTCCTGGTATGGGCGACGACATGCGACGACGCCCATACTCCCACGGCGAATAAGCCTATATAGGCGAGCACGATCAGCCAAGGCGATGCAGGTATCAGGACCGCGGCAACAGCCACTCCGACGCCCGCGCCGGCGGTGCCTGGCCATACCGGAGATAATCCCGCGCCGGCAGAGGTCGCGAGCAGGTAAGCAAGCCTGGGCAGAAATTTACGCATGGCGTTTCGCACGGCCGACAGGGTGAATTGCGAATATGCGTTGTATCAGTCTTCCGGTTACTTCCGCTAACGCAGGTCGCGCAAAAGCATGCCCTCGGGCCCGACCCAGGGCCCAACCCGATAGTGCGCAGCGGTTTTGCGACAACGACGTGCGTAAAAACAAGAACTAAAGCGCCTCGCATGAATCCATTCAGCCGCGACGCTTTAGACCGCCACTCGATTTGCGACAGCGGACACAGACGGACATTGCGCTGACCACCTCGATCGGCGCCGACGGGCTGGAACGAACCCTCAATTTGCCGGTTAAACGTCGACATCGTCAGAGGAGCCAAGTCATCATGATCGCCGGTCTCATGAAACGCCGTATCGACCCGCTATGGGAGCACGCCGCCTCTCCGCTGATCGGGATCGGCATGACCCCGAATCAGGTTACGTCAGGCGGGCTGGTGCTCGTCGCCCTGTCGTGCGCCGCCTATCTGTACCACCAGTCAAGCCTTGCCTTTGGCCTTTGCCTGGCGTTTGCCTTCACCTTCGACGCGCTCGACGGGGCGGTTGCTCGCCGCAGACATATGAGCACCAAGGCGGGTGGCTATTTCGACGCCATGGCCGACCGTTATCAGGAATTCGCCGTGTTTGCGGCAATAGGCTGGGTCGCCGATATGTGGGCAATCGCCATGATCGCGTTCGCCGGCGGACTCCTCACCAGCTACGCCAAGGCGCGGACGGCGATCGAAATCCCCATAGAAAACCAGGCATGGCCGGATTTCTTCGAACGGATGGAACGCCTGGTGTTCATTTGCGTGCTGTTGGTCGCCGACGGATTGGCGACCGCCATGGGCGCCGCTTCGCCCTGGATTCTGACGGGCGGGTTCGCGCTGTACGCACTCGTGGCCAACGCAACAGCGCTGCAACGGATCAATCGCGCATTTGCGATGCTCAAACGAGCCGACGCGAAGCAGCCGTGAGACGGCGAAATCCCATAAGGATGAGGCGCTCCCTGCGTGCCTGTTGTCCGCACCCCTCGTTAGACCGTTTCGAGCCGGCTGAACCGAACCGGGATAATTTTGCGGGTCTTCAGTTGTCCTGCCGAATCCTTGTCGATGACCGTCAGCAACTGCCCTTGTTCAGGGCCTACAGGCATAACCAGGCGGCCCCCCGGCTTGAGCTGCTCGAGCAAAGCCGGCGGCGCTCGCCCCGCCGCGACGCTGACCAGGATCTTGTCGAATGGGGCGTGCTCTGGCCAGCCGCGAGACCCGTCCCCGACACGAATGCTGACATTGGACAGGCCGAGGTCCTGCAGCAGAGCCTCGGCATGGCTTGCGAATTCCTCGATGATTTCGACGCTCCAAACGTGCCCGGCGAGTTCCGCGAGGATTGCGGTCTGGTAGCCCAGGCCGGTGCCGATCTCGAGCACCGCCTCGTGCGGTTGGAGCGCAATGAGATCGGTCATGAGCGCGACGATGAACGGCTGCGAGACGGTTTTGTCGAAGCCGATCGGCAATGGCATGTCCTGGTAGGCATAAGGCGCGACCGAGCTTGGCACGAAGAGATGGCGCGGCACCCGCTGCATCGCTGCCATCACCCGTTCATCGAGCGCCGCCTTGCCGAGTTCCTCGCTTGTAAGGTCGGTATGGATTGCAATCATCTCGACCATGTGCCTGCGCAGCACTGCGAGGTGCTCTTCGTTCATTGGCTTCATGACCGTCGGGCTTTCTTCAACCAGGCTTGCTGCCAGATACGCTTATATCCTGTTCGTCACAGCAACGCCCGTCATCGTTTCCAGTTGCGGGTGGCCCACGGCGACCGGAGGTAATTTTGGCGTTGCGTCTGGTCGATATCGGCGGCGGCCCTGGAGATCCGATGCCATGCCGCTATATCTGTATGTCCTAAAGCGCGTCGTGTTTGACCGGCCTCATGCGACGCGCTTTAGTTTGTTGTTTATGCATGTCGTTATCGCAAAACCGCTGCACACTTTTGCGCGACATGCATCAGATCGCGGGTGATCGCCGCCCATGTACATCACGTCGGTGGAAAAATGGATACGCAAGCGTTCAGAGATTCGATTGCGAAATCACAGCCGCCCGCCGGCTTGAGTCCTGCCCTGCAGGCGCTGTGGTGGGATGCAAAGGGCGATTGGGAAAAGGCGCACGAGCGTGCGCAACTGCGCGACGATATGGCCGGTATGCGCGTGCATGCCTACCTGCATCGCAAGGAAGGCGATCAATCCAATGCGGAGTATTGGTATCGTCGCTGCGACGCCGCGCCGTCGACGTTGACGCTTGATGAGGAATGGCAAGAGTTGGCGCGGGAACTTTTGGAGCAAAGCTGACGGCTTCCGCACGAAAAGTCTGGCTCTGGCCGCGATCCGTCGTCGTAACGCAGGTTTTCCCACGATGCTGCTGCCTATCGACGATTCTGGGCTTGCAGGCCTAGGCGAGGGCAGGGGCTGCACTAGCTCCTGACTTTATCGGCAAGCGACACGGCGAGCTCGCCATCTGCGGCTCGGCCGCCGCAGTGGCGCGAAAAGAATACGTGGATCGCTCGCTGTGCAAGTTGAAACGCGCGATGTGAGGAGTTCGCCATGTTTCGTACGATTGCGTCGGCGCTGTTCGCCGCGCTGCTCTGCTCGGTGGCCGCGCGTGCCGCCTCGGAGGAGGTCCGCTACTATCCCGTTCCAGAGGGCGCCGGCCCGTACGATGTCGCTCCGGCGCCGGATGGCTCCGTATGGTACACCGCCCAGGGACAGGGCGCGCTTGGGCGGCTCGATCCTGATACAGGCGCCGTCAGGCACATCACCCTTGGCGACGGCTCGGCGCCGCACGGCGTGATCGTCGGTCCCGACGGCGCCGCCTGGGTGACCGACGGCGGCCTCAACGCCATCGTGCGCGTTGAAGCCGAAACGGAAGCGGTGAAGGCGTTTCCGCTCCCGGAGGAGCACGGCTACGCGAACCTCAACACCGGCTCCTTCGACAAGCACGGCAGGCTCTGGTTCACCGGGCAGGAGGGCATTTACGGCAGGCTCGATCCGGCGAGCGGCAAGGTCGACGTCTGGAACGCCCCGCGCGGTCGCGGCGCCTACGGGATCACGACCACGCCGTCCGGTGAGGTCTACTACGCCTCGCTCGCCGGCAACCATATCGCCAGGATCGATGTCTCGACCGGCGAGGCTTCCCCGATCGACCCGCCGACCGCGGATCAGGGCGCCCGCCGCGTCTGGTCGGATTCCAAAGGCCGCATCTGGGTCAGCGAATGGAACGCCGGCCAGGTTAGCGTCTTCGATTCGGCCGCAAATGATTGGCGCAGCTGGAAGCTGCCCGGAGACGAGCCCCAGGCCTATGCCGTTTATGTCGATGAACGCGACACGGTCTGGCTCACCGATTTCAGCGCGAACGCCATCGTCCGCTTCGACCCGGAAACGCAGACCTTCGCGAGCTTCCCGTCCGACCGCGACAACGCCAACGTGCGCCAGCTCAACGGGCGCTCCGGCGAGGTATGGGGTGCGGAGTCCGGTACCGACCGCCTTGTCTTGATCGAGACCGAAACGGGCGAATAAAGCAAAAGAGGTCTAATGCATGTCGCGCAAAAGTGTGCAGCGGTTTTGCGATAACGACATGCATAAAAACAACAACCTAAAGCGCGTCGCATGAGGCCCGGCCAAACGCGACGCGCTTTAGCCAACGACGAAGGGCAATTTGCGCGAAGAAACCGCATGTCAGCGACTGTCTTTGACATAGCGTAGGGAGATGCCGCTCTACACGAAGAGAAAATCGCTGTTCGAGATGCTTGCGACGAGGACACCGTTCAGTGAAAGCGTGTCACTGTCGGAGAAGACGACCAGCGTGTCGCTCCCGACCTGCCGGAGTTCGCTATATCTTTGGTATCCTGAAATCTCCAGGAGATCATCGCCGGAAAGGTCGAAGTCGGTGATGGTGTCGTGGCCATGGCCGGCGGCGAAGACGAAGCTGTCGTTTCCCGTTCCGCCGGTGAGGATATCGGTGCCAAGACCACCGACGAGCCGGTCCGACCCGCCGCGTCCATCCAGCCGATCGGCGCCGCCGAGGCCTTCGAGCGTGTTGGCTGCGCCGTTGCCCACCATGGTGTTGGCGAGTTCGTTGCCTTTTCCCGCCAGATTGGCAGCCGACCTCAGGAAGAGGTTTTCGACGTTGTCGGCCAGGGTCCAGTTTACATAGGCGTGCGTCTCGTCGAAGCCGCCATTGTTCTCTTCGATGGTTTTGTCACCGGCATTGTCGACATGGAAGACGTCATCACCCGCGCCGCCGACAAGCGTGTCGGCGCCCGCTTTTCCGTTCAAGATATCGCTGCCGCCCATTCCATGAATGACGTCCGCACCGGAACCGCCGGTGAGCGTATTGTTGCCGTCGTCGCCTACGATTGACCCCGGCGGCGGCTCGTCGAGTGGATCGATCCAGACGAAATCCGAACTGCTCAAGGAGGCGCTGGTCACGCCTTTGAGGAGAACAGTGTCACTGTCGGAGAAGACGACCAGCGTGTCGCTCCCGACCTGCCGGAGTTCGCTATATCTTTGGTAGCCTGAAATCTCCAGGAGATCATCGCCGGAAAGGTCGAAGTCGGTGACGGTGTCGTGGCCATGGCCGGCGGCGAAGACGAAGCTGTCGTTTCCCGTTCCACCGATGAGGATGTCGGCGCCAAGGCCACCGACGAGCCGGTCCGACCCGCCCCGGCCATCCAGCCGATCGTCGCCGCCGAGGCCTTCGAGCGTGTTCGCTGCGCCGTTGCCGACCATGGTGTTGGCGAGCCCGTTGCCTTTTGCCGCCAGATTGGCAGCCGACCTCAGGAAGAGGGTTTCGACGTTGTCGGCCAGGGTCCAGTTTGTATAAGCATGCGTCTCGTCGACGCCGCCATTGGTCGCCTCGATGGTTTTGTCGCCGGTATTGTCGACATAGTAGACGTCATTACCCGTGCCGCCGACAAGCGTGTCGGCGCCAACCCCGCCGATGAGTTGGTCGGAGCCGCCGCGGCCCTCCAGCAAATCATCGCCAGCCAGCCCATCCAGCACATTGGCTCCCTCGTTTCCGCCGAGTTGGTCGGCAAAGGAAGAGCCTGTAAGATTTTCGATGCTGGTGAAGGTGTCGCGGTCGCTTCCGATACCGGTCCCGTCCAGGCCGAGATGTTGTTCCAGGGCGGCCATCCAATGTGAGGCGATTTTTGCATAGCCCCCGGCAGTCGGATGCAGCCCGCTGTCAAGCGGCGGCGCGGTGATGTCATCCGGTGTCAGATCACGCATGTCGACAAAGGCGATCTTGTGCCCTTGGGCGGCCAGTTCAGAGATCAGACCGGGCATTGCATCATTATACGCATCGACACGGTCTGCACGCGCTTGCGACTGTTGGCCGACGCGAACGGGAGGCAAGGATCCGACGAAGACGGTCAAGGCGGGATCGCTGGAGGTCAGGCTGAGCAAAAGGGTGCGCAAATCCTGCAGCATCGTTGGCACGCTGTCGGTCGAGCTGTCATTTGTTCCGGCGATCAGCAGCACGGCGTCGGGTTTCGTAGCTGCCACAACATCGTTGTCGATGCCGTTCAGTTGATTGAGCGTCCAGTTGCGGTGACCCTCGTGATCCCGATCGCTCATGCTGGCGGGTCCGTTGGACGAGGAACCGACGAAGTCGATCTTCACATTGAGTGCCGCCAACTGTTCCAGCATGAACTTCCGATAGCCGCCGCTTTCGGTATCGGAAGAGCTCGCGATCACGCCATAGGTAATGGAATCGCCCAGCGGCAGTATCGAAAGCAACTTGTAAGTATGGCCGGAAGCCAAATCGGCGATGACTCCACGGGACGAAGCGCCGTAAGTGACTGCGTCCGAACCGGCACCGCCGATGAAAGCGTCCGGACGGCTGCTGTCATAGAACACCGTCATAGTATTTTCTCCCCCTGGCAAAGCTGCTCACCGGCATGACCGCCCAGGCCGATCGTGTGATTCCACGATCTGCCGGCGTCCTCGTCCCGGATATTGCTGTTTGCGCGGCGTTCGAGTTGCCGATCATCCGTATTGTGGCGTCCCCATTCGGGGACGAGAACACGAGCTTTCCTCCGTCCGACGAACTGGTGCAGGAAAAAGCCTGAATCGAAGCCAATGCCGATCACGACGATACCGTGGTGCTCGTCGGCGACCTGTTTGACCCGGGTGTCGAGTACCATTGTCCATGGCCTCTCAGCCACTGACCTGCACCTGACGCCGATGCGATCGGTTTTCTGCAGGTCAGCGAGACAAATTCAATGTTGCATCGCACTCTTAGGCACTGCAACATAATATTTGCCACTACTTTGGGTAGATTGGCAACATTTTTTTGAGCCTGCAATACCTTGGCTCGACACCGGGCACGGTGACGCGGGCGGCGATCGCTGTTGCTGTTGTTGTACCAAATTGCGACAGGTCGGCAATTTAACGCGGGCATTTATCGGTAATTGGCACAAATTGCGCGCGCGCATTGAGCCAGGGGCGGCTTGAACTTTCGTCGTTGCCTGTGCGTTTAGGTTGTAGTACGCATTCTGTTGCAGTGCAGCAATATCCGGCGGCAACGTGCGGCTGCGTGAGGGCTCATCCCGTCCCCCGGAAGGTGAGCACCGAGCACCGAAGAGGTGAGGCGAAAATTCCGGAAGACGGGAGAAGCATGGGATGAGCATCGGAGCGGGCAGCGCCCGGCGTTGGCCGTCAGTCGGCATCGAGCGTTCACCCGTTGAGCGTTATGTCCTTGCAGCTCTTCTTTTTTTCCCGGTCCTGTGCGGGGTCGTTCCGATCCTGTTGTACGAGAAGGCGGCATCCCGCGTGGCGTGGCACGATCCTGCCCTCGCCACGGTCAGCGCCATCGGGTTGGCTCTGCTTTGCTGCCTTTTTGCATTCGTGCGCTATCCCGCCGAGGCGCGGGCTGCGCGCATCATCGTGGTCGGCCTGGCGATAACGCTGGGCCTTTTCAGCTTCGGGCTTGGAGACGAACTCGGCATTGCCGACGCAGCTCGCGCCGACGCGTTGGGCAATGTACTCGTCTATTCTCGCCTGATCGCGCTTTTGGCCGCGCTTTTTTCGATCCAGCGGCCATCCTTCGCCATTTTTCCGATGGTCTATTTCGCCTTCCACAAGAACGTCACGCGGGCAGTTTCCGGTGCTGCGGAACTGGGCCGCAACGACTATGCGCCGTTGATTGAGGTCGGTCTCTTCCTGGCCTGTGGCCTGTTGGCCCTTGGCCTGCTGCAGAGTTTGAGCCGGCTGAAGCTCTTCACCAGGAACCTGCCCAGCCTTGGCGAACTCGGAACCAGGGAGTTCGCGGCCCAGGCTGCCGGCATATTGCTGCTTGCCGGAATCGGCGCCCATTTTGGCAACTACTTCATGTCCGGGATGGCCAAGGTCACGCTTGACGGAGGGCCGTTGAGCTGGATCCTGGAGAACCCGACCAGTTCCATTATGCTGGCCGGGTACGGGTTGGGCGCGGCCCCGCTGGGCTTTTCCGAATCGCTGCTCGCTCATGCTTATGAAGCGGTCAGGGCGGTCCAGATTCCGATGAATGTCGTTATCCTTGCTGCGCAGCTTCTATGCTTTCTCGCTTTTTTGCGCCGGCGGTGGCTCATCGGACTGACCGCGTTCTTCGATATCATGCATATCGGGATCTTCCTTCTGAGCGGCGCCCTTTTTCTGCACTGGATCATTTTGAACAGTCTGATCGTCGCGGCTCTGACGAGAATGAAGGAAAGTTCGTTTTCCACGACTGCCATCGTAACCGGGATTGTTGTCACCATATTCGGCGACGCGGTCTTTTATAACGCGCGGCTCGGCTGGTACGATTCAAGGCAAATCCGGCAAGCACATTTCGAGGCGCTGACGAAAGAAGGTGACTGGGTGCGGGTCGCACCGAGCTTTTTCCGCGACGCTTCCTATCTGCTCTATGCCCGTCACTTCGGCTATCAGGAATATCGTCGTGAATCCGGCCACGTTCCGACCTCAGTTTGGGGCCAGATCGGGATCAGGAAGGTGCGGCCGAAGTCGTCGGACGTTGCCTCGTCCAACTATGAGGTCATGAAGCTTACCCAGGATTGCGCCTATCCAGTCGAACTGCCAATCACGCCGCCTGACTACGATGCGGCCCGCCCGGCGTCGTTTATTCTTGGACAGCACAATCGCGCCGCGAACTTGGCGAACTCGTCTGTCGCGGTCGGTTACAACTTCTATCCACACCATCATTATTCCATGCCGTTCCTGCACCGCGCTTTTGAGGCGCTGGAGCCTCGCGACATCGTCGCGTATCGATACCTGGTCGATACCGTCTGCCTCGATGTCGCGGATGGCAAGGTCGTGCGGCGGGTCATGACCCAGACATTGGGGCCCAGGATCGATGTCCGCCAGTGAATCCGGCGAGGGCGCTGCGGACGTTTCAGCACGCGAGTTTTGACTATAGGGCAGCACCAGTTTCCACGCTCGCAATCCTTGCCCCTGACGCTGGTCCAAGATTGCCACGGAAGTTGAATTTCATTCCCCAGGCAGCCCGTCATAATAAGGCCGGCGGCGGCATTACCAGCATGTCTCGAGGAGGAGATAAAAATGCGGCTCAACTGGCCTTTGGTTTTCACGGATAAGGTTTCATCGGTGGTTTCTGCCGCAGCAGGGAGGAAGCGGCGTCGACGTCAGACTATCCTGATCTGTGCAGCTGTGGCGGCCGGTTCTGCGATCGCAGGTTTTTCGGCACAAGGCGCCGAAACGGGAGCCTGGATCACCACTTGGGCTGCCACACCTGCTCCGCGCTGGTCGGATGATCTTCCTGCGCCTTTCGGAGTGCCGGAGGTATTGGAGAACCAGACCGTCCGCCAGGTCGCCCGCATCAGCGTTGGCGGCAAGGGCGTGCGGGTCGTGCTGTCGAATGCTTTTGGCGAAAAGCCGCTGACCATCGGTGCCGGCAGTGTCGGAATAGCAGGCAAGGACGGCAACGTCGATCAGGCGACCTTGAAGCCTCTGACCTGGGGCGGCAAGAGTTCTGTGGTCGTTCCGCCGGGAGCTCCGATCCTCAGCGACCCCATCGCTTTCTCGGCAGAAGCGCTTTCCGAAATCTCGGTCAGCATTTTCCTGCCGAAGAAGACGGCGCTGTCGTCGGTGCATTGGGATGGCGTGCAAACCGCCTACATCTCCGGCCCGGGCAATTTCACAAACGAGACTGCGTTCAAGGCTGACAGCACACTCAAATCGCGCCTGTTTCTGAGCGACATATGGGTTGACGCCGTGCCGGAATCCGAGGCGATCGTGTTTTTCGGGGATTCCATCACGGATGGCAATTGCTCGACCCCTGACGCCAACAATCGCTGGCCAGACCATATCGCCAACCGATTGCAGGAGGCCAACCGCAAGGTCGCGGTGGTCAACGAAGCTTTTTCGGGCAATCGCGTGTTGACCGACGGTATGGGTGTCAATGCCTTGGGACGTTTCGATTCCGATATACTGAGCCATCCCAAAGTCTCGACCGTCGTCCTGATGATGGGCATCAACGATATCGGCTGGCCCGGCGAAAATGCAATCACGCCGGACGACAAGGAACCGACGGCGCAAGACATCATCACCGGATACAAACAGCTTATCGACCGCGCGCACGCCCATGGCATACGCATAGTAGGCGCGACGTTGACCCCCTTCGCCGAAACCTTCAAAGGACTTCCCACCGAGGGTTACTACACGCCCGAGAAGGAAAAGATACGCGTCGCGGTGAACGAATGGATCCGCACCGGCGGCGGCTTCGATGGCGTGGTCGACTTCGACAAGGTGATGGAAGACCCGGCCAAGCCGGGGTATCTGCGCGACGACTACGACTGCGGCGATAACCTCCATCCCAACGACGCGGGATACAAGGCAATGGCAGACGCGGTCGATCTCGACGTCCTGTTGGGTTCAGCCAAGTAGTCGGCTGTCGCTGCTGACCTTGCCGCGCTGCTCAGGCATTGCGGCAAGGTCGGTTCGCGCATGGCTCAAGTGAGCCCGAGCCGGACAAGATGGCGTACGACCGGTGAGAACATCTCCTGACCGATGTAAGCTCCGGTGTTCGTATTTTCGAAGAGTGGGCCGGCGACGGCCGCATCCTCGATCACCGGAATACCTGTCTGGCGTGCTTGAGCCGTCATCTCGTCAGCCGCTCGGCCCTGGCCCTTGCCGACGACCGTCGGCACCGGCGTTTCACCCCTGACGTAACGCAATGCCACTGCGTGGTCACCGGACACGAAAACGATGACCGCGTTTTTCACGCCCAGCTTCGCCGGTTGCATCACGGCCTCACGCCGCTGTCGCTGCTGTTCATGTCGAATCAACGGATCGCCTTCGAGGTCCTTGTGTTCGCGCTTGTATTCGGTTGTCGTCATGCGCATGTCGCGCAGGAACAGCCAGCGCTGAATAGGAACATCGATCACGCCGATGACGACAAAGGCCAGGGCGGCGGCAATTCCAAGTGGTGTCAGCACCGCTTTGATAATTGGCTGCAGGCATGACGGAGCGCATCCCGGAGCATCGAAGAGCGGCTGCAGCCATGCGATCAAAAGGAATGCGAACAGGCCGGCCAGCAACACCACCTTGGCCAGGCCTTTGGTGAACTCGACGACGTTGCGCAGCGACAGGATCTTCTGAAGACCCTTCGCCGGGTTTATGTGATCGAATTGCGGCTTGAGCGGCTCAAACGAGAAGACCGGCCCGAACGTTCCCAGCATGCCGAAGACCACGGCGAGAACGACAACGATTCCGACGAGCGGTAATGTGGCAAGCATCAGCAATGACAAAGAATGGCGGATGGCCCGCAGACTGACTTCAACGAACGAATCGCCGGGGGTGGTCACGGTCTGCACGAGTTCCGAAAGGTGCCCGAAGAGCATCGGCCAGGCGAAATAAAGATAGCCAAGCGCTGCGAAAAGCGTGAAGCCGGAGGCCAGGTCGCGGCTCTGCGAAACCTGGCCTTTGCGGCGAGCGTCGCGAAGCTTCTTGTCGGACGCCGGTAGTTTCTTTTCCTCAGCTTCTTCGGCCATGTTGCAATCTTATCGCACTGTTGTGGTTCCAGTCGGCCAAGGCCGTGTGTAAGGTGCGGCGGGCTTGAATACGGAGAGGTGAATATGCGGCTGCACGTCGTGTTCTTGCCCGTTGTCGCCATGCTGGCGGCGGCCGGTTGTCAGACGACCAAAACCGGCACCGAGCAGGCAAAGGCACAGGGCCCGTCGTCGCAATCGGAGCGTCTGATCAAGCTTGCGGACGATATCCATGCGCAGGGAGACAGTGGCACCGCTATCGCGCTCTACCAGCGCGCGGCAGCGATGCCGGATGCCAAGTCGAGCGCCTTCGTCAAGGCGGGCGAGGCCTATATGCGAGCCGGCTACCCCGCCGAGGCGGCTAAAGCCTATCAGGCCGCGCTGGCAAAAGCGCCCAATGACGGAGGGGCAATGCTCGGGCTTGGCTCGGCGATGATGGAGACGGGCGATATCGATGCCGGCATGCGTGCGCTCGCGCAGGCCGCGCCGCTGGTCAATACCAGCAGCGCCTATATCAGGCTGGGCGTGGCGCAGACATTCGCCGGTCAGACGGGGCAGGCGCAGACCACTTTTGCTCAGGCGTTGAAACTTGCGCCGGGGGATCTCGACGTCGAGAGCAACATGGCGTTGGCCGCGGCGCTCGAAGGCAATTCCGCCACGGCACTGCCGCTGGTCCAGAAGATCTCCGCCGCACCCAATGCGCAGTTGCATCACAAGCGCAACGTCGTGGTGGTCTACGGACTTCTTGGCCAGGCCGATCAGGTCAGGGCCTCGCCACCGATCGGCCTGGCGACCAAGGAGGTGAATACCTTGCTTGCGCGTGCCAGAACCATCCGGTCGAAGGGCAGCACACAGGCAAGGGCGAAAGCGCTCGGCTCTATCCTCGGCTAGCGCAATTCCAGGAAAAGTGTGAAACGGTTTTCCCGGGAAAAGCGCATAGCGCTTTCCCTGGGGAATTGCGCAAAAACAAGGAGATAGAGCGGTTCGGCGTTTCCGTGAAACGACGAACCGCTCTAGAGCATCGGTCCGGAAAGGGTCGAGGCCGACGCGCAAACAACCGGACAAATTATGCATGTCGCGCAAAAGCGTGCCCTCGGGCCTGCCCGGAGGGTGGGCAAGGCCGCATCGGCTCACTCGACTGGGAGCGTTGTTTGCGGCGTCGCCGGCCCGCTGTTGGCTCCACCGATCGGCGCCTCTTCGCCATTGAGGTAACGCCGGGCGGCATTTGCCGTCGGCGCGGCCGCCGCCGCCCCCATGCGCCGGCCCTCGACGAGGTCCCGCTGGCTTTCGGCCATGCGTTGAAGATTGTAGGCGTTGGCGCAGCCGGGCGGCAGGTGGGAGCCGACGCCGGTGACGATCGTCAGATTGGTCGCAGCGGCAGAACGGTCGTCATCGACCGGTTGGTTCAGACATGCATTGGGAGCAAGGATGGAGCCGCCGACGCCCTTCTGCGAGCCGCCGGTGTCGGTCGAAACATAGCTGTAGCCGGGAGAATATTCCTGCGGCTGCTGCCGGCCGTTCGCGCAGCCGACCAGAAGCAGCACCGGAAGAACAGAGCACAATGCGATGCGAAATGTCATGTCCGGTTCCCCGCTACTTGATGATCAGGCCCATCGCCGATGCGTCATTGGCGCGCTTCCTGTGGCGCTTGGCCGCCGGACGATCGAGCGGCGTGGCGAGGCTGTCGCGCACCGGCTCGACCAGATAGGGCGTGATCAGGATCACCAGTTCCGTCTCTTCGCGCTGGAAGCGCTGTGACTGAAAAAGCGGGCCAAGCACTGGCACATCGCCGAGAACCGGAAACTTTTCCAGATTACGCGAGGTCCGCTGCTGGAAAAGACCGGCGATCGCAAAGGTCTGGCCGCTCGCCACCTCGACCGTGGTGTCAGCCCTGCGCACGACGAAACTCGGCATGGCAAAGCCATTGGCGCTGACTGAGCCTGCTTCCGACAAGGAACTGACTTCCGGCTGAACATGGAGCGCAATGCGATCGCGGCCGATCAGCGTAGGGGTGAACCCGAGGGAAACGCCGAACGACTTGTATTGAACGGTAACGACGTCCGTTCCTTGCGGAATCGGAACCGGGATTTCGCCGCCGGCAAGAAAGCTCGCGGTCTGACCGGTCATCGCTGTCAGGTTCGGTTCGGCCAGTATCTTGACGACGCCGTTGCGTTGCAGCGCTTCGATGAGAATGTCGAAGTTGATGCCCTGCGCCTGGTCCATGCTCAAACCAAGATTGCCGGTGCCGGAGGGCACGCCATTGTCCTGGAACATGTTGAATTCAAAACCGCCGCTCCTGTACCCGACAGACCAGTCGACGCCGTAGGACTGCAACTCAGTGCGCGAGACTTCGGCGAAACGGACCCGGATGTTGACCTGCTGCGACCCCTGCACGGTCATGTTGTTCAGCGGCGGCTGTTCCGGCGGCGAGAACGTGCGGGCGATATTGTCGACATCCGTTGCCTCCTCGACGCCTCCTGCCTCGCCGGTCGCGACAATGCGGGTCCCGAAAATCGAGAGATTTGTCGCCGAGTTCGGCTGCATCGCGTCTTTCGCTTCGTTGGCAGGCGTGACATCGGGGGTGACGCGGAACTGGGCCGTTGCCTCGACCCGCTCATCGGCCGTGATTGCAATGAGGTTGGTCAGGCCGGGCTTCAGGCCGAAGACATAGACCATCCCCGGCGACACGACCTGAAGGTCGGCGATCGTGGTGTCGGCGATCAGGACCGATTCAACGGGTTCATTGAAGCGCAGCAGGCGTCCTTGCCCGACCGGCAGGTCGACCGTTGGCCGGCTCGGCAATGGTGACACATCCTGTGCCATCGCGTCGGCATGTGTGAACAAAAACGCCAGCAAGACACCAATCGTCGCGATAGCGAGCCAGCGCATCCGCCCGGCGAAAGTGGCGGATCGAACGCCTGCTGCGGTATCGTGGATTGTCATGCCGTTCCCCTCTTGAGCATGTAGTTCCCCCAATTGTCCCAATCCGCCCGGCTGGCATCATGAGGCTGCCTCTTGTCCGGCTTTCGCCTCAGCCGATGGCAGCGACCGAGAGACGTTGCGTGCCACGCCCGAGCGGCCGGCTATCGTGGCCAATGGCTGGACGTTGAATTCCTGTGCGATTTCCCCGAAGGACAGGACCGGAAGCTCGATGGCATTGTGCGTGAGCAGGCTTCGCATATGACGGCGTACATCCATCGCCGCGAGGACGACCGGTGAGACATCGGTGGCGTTCTGCGACAAGGCTCGTTCGATTTCGGCGATCAATGCCTGTGCATCGTCATCCGAAAGGTTCAGGAACGTGCCGGTCGATGTGCTTTGCACCGCGTTTCGCAGGATATCCTCGGCCGAGCGCTGCAGAACATAGGCTGCGATGATGTTGTTACGGCCAGCGAAGCGGAAGCTGATCTGGCGTTTCAAGGACGTGCGGATATATTCCGTAAGCAGAACGACGTCCTGTTCGCGTTGACCCCATTCGATCAGCGCTTCGAGGATCAGGCGCAGGTTGCGGATCGGCACGTTTTCGCCGACAAGTCGCCGAAGCACCTCGGCGATTTTCTGCAGCGGCACGATCTCCTGCGCCTGTCTGACCAGATCCGCATAGTCCGGCTCCATGTCCGACAGCAGCCTGCGGGTCTCCTGGATCCCGACGAAATGGCCGGCGTAGAGCCGAAGTGCATTTCCGGTCCATCTGGCCGCTGCTTGCGCCGGCGTGGAGAAGACGAAGCCGGCTTCCTTCAACGCCGAAAGGTGGCGATCATCGACCCACATGAATTTGCGCTGGCCGGCAATCGGAGAACCCTTTTCGTAAGTCACATCGAGCAGATCGAGATGCGTTGGGTCCGCTTCGACAAGAACGCGGCCGGCGGGGATTTCAGCATCCAGGATGGGTGCGCCCTCCAGATCGATGCGCATGCTTCTCGCTGAAAGCTTCTCGTCGAGCTGCAGGCCGATAGCCGGAACGTCGACACCGAGATCGCCGAAAAGCTCGCGGCGCACGCCATCAGCGAGCGTGGCGAATTCGGGTTCCGGGACCGAGCGTCCGAGTTCGGTTCCGAAGCGTACGACGATGCGGGATGAAGAAGCCAGTGTTCCAACGGCCGTTGATGAAAGCGACGCGGGTTTTCCAGCTTGTTCGGCCATGGCGGTCTGGCCGATATCCCTAAATTCGGCTTCCCGCGCGGTGCGGCGGTTGATGGAGTAGGCGCCGGCGCCGAAGCAGGCACCAAGGATCAGGAACACAAGGGGCGGAAAGCCCGGCACCACGGCAAGGCCGACCATGATCACCGCGGCGAGTGCGAGCGCACGGGGGTCGCGTAGTAGCTGGCTGGTAATTTGCTTGCCAAGGTCGCTCGTGCCGTCCGAACCGCCGACGCGCGTCACCATCGTGCCGGCGGCCACAGCGACGAGCAGTGCCGGTATCTGCGCGATCAACCCGTCACCCACCGTGAGCAGTGAATAGGTCACGGCGGCGTCGCCCAGCGACATATCGTGCTGCAGCGTTCCGATCGCGAAACCGCCGATCAGGTTGACCAGAATGATGACAATGCCGGCGATGACGTCGCCCTTGACGAATTTCATGGCGCCATCCATCGCGCCAAACAACTGGCTTTCACGCTCAAGCTGCTGGCGAAGCCGGCGTGCCTCCGCCTGATCGATGTCTCCGTTGCGCAACTCCGCATCGATGCTCATCTGCTTGCCGGGCAGCGCATCGAGCGTAAAGCGCGCGGCAACTTCGGCAACGCGTTCCGCACCCCGCGCAACCACGATGAACTGCGCAACGGTGATGATCAGGAAGATCACCAGGCCCACGGCAATACTGCCGCCGACGACGAAACTACCGAAGGCCGAAACGATCTCGCCTGCGTCGGCCTGGAGGAGGATCAGTCGCGTGGTCGTGATCGTGATCGCCAGCCGGAACAAGGTGGCGATGAGGATGACCGATGGCAGCGACGAGAACTGGAGCGGATGAGAAACATAAAACGAAGCCAGCAGGATAAGCACGCTGACGGCGATATTGGCGGTGATGAGAATGTCGACGAGGAAGGTCGGCAATGGAATGAGCATCATCACCACTGCAACGAGCATCAGGATGGCAATGACCAGATCGCTACGGCGTGACAGCTTGGCAAGGAACTGCAGAAGGCGTTCCGATACCGTCATTCGGCGGCTCGATGCGACAGGAAGCTCCGCAAGGCATTGTGCGCCTCGGCCTTGCGGCCGGCCACAATCAACGCGCGGCTCTTCAGCAACGCCAGCGTCGGGTGGTCCATTCCCTCGAGCGTCTCCAGCCTGGCAATGGTGGCAAGCGCCTTGTCCGCTTCGCCATCGAGTATGAGCAGATGCGCCAGCGTGCGCAGAACGCCGGCATTTCCCGGCGACAGCTGCGCCGCGATAAGCAAATATGCCGCGCCCCGCTTTGCCTGCCCGTGACACCCGTAGAGATAGCCCAGGACATGCAGCAGATGCACTGTGTCATGCGGATCAGTCAGGTTTCGATTCCTTCCTGTATCCGGCCAAGCAGATCGCGATGACGCTCGATTTCATCCTCCATCAGCGTTCTGGCAAGTCTCTTGAGTGGCTCGCCTCCCTCAAGGCCGGCAACCAGATGCGTTACAAAATGCTGGAGAATGGGTACCGAGCGACGCAGGATTGCAGGCTCGGGAATACCAGGCATGACGAAGTTGATGAGCGCCTCGTCGAGCGATTCGCTGTTCGTGCCCCGAGAGGACTGGAATTCCGCGGTTCCTGGCTTTTCCGTACCAGCGGCCGATGTCGTCCCCTGGGCCCGGCTTGCGGCCTTGTCGACGCCGTTCATCCGCCGACGGTTGATTGCCTGACCACGCACGCCTTCCGCCTGCCGCACCTCGCGGCCGGTTGTATCCATCCTTGCCGTATCGAATCGCGGCCCTTCAAGCCGGCGGTTCACGGATATTTCAGCGCGACCGTGGCGCCGCCCTTCGTCAGGAGAAGTTCCGTCTCGCCAATGCGCTTGACGGTCCAGCCGTCATTGGTGAATGCGCCTTCATGATAGCGTGCGCCGTCGGTGGCGATGACATAGGGCCGCTCGCCATACCAGATCGCCTGCAGCCTCAGGCGCGGAGCTTGCTCGGCGTTGCCGATCATGACATTGGAGGCGAGGGTGAGGTGCGCGCCGAACGTCTGGTCGAACCAGGATTGCGTTTCGGTCCAGGCAGCATTCTTGTCATTGGCGATCATGCCCGAGACCACGAGCCGTCCAGGTGATTGCTGAACGGTCAATGTGCTGATGCCGGATTGCTCGAGGCGCAGCTTGAACTGGCGTTCCGCGTCGGCGGCACTGGGTGTCGGCGATGAATCGTCCAGAACACTCTGCCCGGCCTCGCCAGCGAGGGCCAACGTGATCGGTTTATCGACCTGAGCGGACAGCTTTTTGCCAATGTCCGGCTCGGCGAAGGAGAACCCATTGGCGGCGACGGAAACAGCGAAGACAGCAAAGAGAACGCTGCCTGCAACCAGCAGGGGGCGATTGGAAACAGACCAGCGATTCGGCGGGCGTTCCGGGTTGACCAGCCGGATATGGGCATCGCCGAGGCTTATCGACAGCGGCAGCTTGCAGCGGCGGCCCTGGCCTTCACGGATGACCTCGCCGGTGGCGAGCGTGACATCGCCGCCGACGGCTTCGATTTCAATCTGGCTGCCCTTGCGCCGCAACCTTGCGTGGACCGGCGCGATGCCGGCGTCCATAAGGACTATTTCGGACTCCGTGCTGGAGCCGACCGTATACAGAGGCTCGACCAGACTAAGTTGGGCGCCCGTGTGAAATCCCTGCGTTACGCTGAGCGCAACGGAATGTCGCGATGCCGGGGTGCGGCCGATAGCCCAATCTTTGCCGTTAGCCCAATCTTTGCCGTTAGAATGAGCGGTCATGCCACTTCATCTCCCGCTGATGACAATTCAGACGCAGCCTGGCAACGGCATCGAAACGTTCGTGCCGTGGACGTGCGCCGCCGGGTGCTTGCGGCGGCGCATGGTTCGAGAATCCCGCCTTAGGCCTTTTCGGCCGACTGGCCGAGCGTCCTCGCGGTGCTCATCAGCATGTCATGTTGGGACTTCGCGATCTCTTTTGTGATCTCGAGGCTAAACATGCGCTCCTGATGCTTGATCATCTTGTCCAGGTTCTGTTCCGGCGACCCGGCAGCGCCGGACGTAATGGGAGGGGTAGCCATCATTGTCTCCTTGAGGGACCATTCAAGTTACAAACTCCGGAATCACGTCGACGCGATCCGGCAGGTTGCGAAAGCAGCTTAAGGCAGCGTGATCGAAAATGAAAGTCCACTTGGAATATATGAACCAGTTCGGTTCCAACTGTTGCATTGCCACCATTGGAGGAGTAACCTGCCATCGGGGTAAATGGGGTATGGCAGAATGGAACAAGGTCCTTTGGCGGAGCTGTTGGTCGAACGGTTCGAGAATATGCCGCCGCAGCTGCGGGTCGCCGCGCGTTTCGTGCTGGACCATCCTAAGGATGTCGCACTGATGTCGATGCGCGAGCAGGCCCATCAGGCCGGCGTTTCGCACAGCACGATGATGCGGTTGGCGCGATGGCTTGGCCTTGAAGGCTATGAGGATATGCGCAGCCTTTATGCGCGCGCGCTGCGTGAGACAGGCGCCGGTGAGCCGGCGCGACGGGGTGCCGACCAGGGTGGCGTTCCCGGATATTCGACTGCAGGGGTTGTCGCCGACACGCTCGCGGCGCAGGTTTCAAGTCTGGGTGAGTACGGCAATGCCTCGCAATTCATCGCCGCCGCAGACCTCCTTGCACGATCACGCAATCTGTTTGGTCTCGGCGCGCGCTCCGGTTATCCGGTCGCCAGCCACTTCGTTCACATCATGTCGTTTCTGGCTGGCGGCGAACGCAAGGTGACGCTTGTCGGCGAGATGGGCGGACATGGTCTGGATGCCTTGCAGGGCGCGGGACGCGGCGACGTGCTCCTTGCTGTGGGCATGTCGCCTTATGAACGAACGACGATCGACGTGGCGCGCCAGTCGGCCAGGCAGGGTGTCGGCGTGGTGGCAATCACCGACAGCAGCGTGGCGCCGCTGGCCCGGATCGCGCGGGAGACCATCATCGTTACGGCAAATTCGCAGTCGTTCTTTCGCAGCATGGCGCCGGCGTTCGCCGCCGTCGAGATTCTGGCGGCACTGACGGCTGTGCAGTCTGAAGTGAATGCTGCCGAACGAGTAAGACAGTCGGAAGAGCAACTCGCTGCTTTCGGCATTTATTGGAAGCCGCCCCGGTAAGCTTCTGGGGCTTCCACTGTCGGGCGCGGGGGCGTTGACGGCAGGCAGACTGCCTGAACCAGGACTGGACCGGCTCCGGAGGTTGTTTGATGATCCGCCCGATTAACACCGTCAAGCCGCCGCCGCCGCCCAGGGTCGATCCAAAGGCCAATGCCGAGCAGATTACGCGGCTGCAGGCGGAAGCCACGAAATTGCAAAATGAAATCCGGCTCGCCAACAAGATGGGCGAGGCCGACGCGGCCGCGGGCGCCCGCCAGCGGCTGACGCAGGTCAATGCGGATCTGACGACGGCGCAGCCGACTGCCCCGTCGCCACAGTCGACCGCCCCGGCGCAGCCAGGACCGGAGCTGCCTGCCGCGGTCACCACGGCAAACGGCAATGGCGGCGCCACCGCCGCGCCGGCGCTTTTCACGCAGGATCTCGGCGGCGCGCCAAACCTCGTTGTTTCGCCGGAAGTCAAGGCGCCGGAAGTCAAAGCGCTGGAAGTCAAGGCGCCGAAAGTCGAGGCGCCGAACGCCAAGGCGAACGACATCCTCAAGGCGATCGAGGGCGGCAAAAGCATCGACAACATCGCCGCCGAGCAGCACATGGCTCCCGAGGATGTGGTGGCGGCTCTGAATGCCGGCGGCATGACGGCGGTAGCGACCGAGCACGCCAACGGCGACACCCGCACGGTGGTGATCACCGTTGGAGACCGCACGATCACCGAAAACCAGGATTATCATCACGGCGGCTACTACACCGAAGAGGCCGGCCCCGACTTGCAGGCGACTTCATCGCCGATCCGTGACGATCTCGGCCGCAAGGAAACCACCAGTGTCGACGCGCAGACCGGCGCGATCACGACGACGCTCGTGGACGATCTCGGCGACGGCGCGGTCACCGAACGCACGTCGAACCCGCAGACCGGCATCACCACCACCACTCACACGGCTGCCGACGGCACCGTCACGGTGGAGAAGGCCCTGCCGAACGGCGCAAAGGTTGAGATGGTAGCGCCCAACAACAGCGTCGCCTTGCCGGTAACCACGGTCACGGGGCCGGATGGCGACGAAGTAATCCTGGCGCAGACCCAGACCGCCGACGGCTCGGGCGCGGCGTCGATCCAGGAGCAGCTTGCCGAGGGCATGAGCATCGAGGAGATCGCCGAGGCGAGCGATCTCACGCCCGAGCAGGTGATCGCCGAGCTGAACGCCGCCGGCCTCGAGGTGACGCAGGGCGGCGACCCGGGCGAAACCCTGCAGATCGTCGTCACGGATCCGGAGACGGGCAAGACGGTCACCTACAACAACGACTACCAACACGGTTCGACTTCGGTGACGACCATCGAGGGGAATACCGAGACGACCGATACGGTCGACGGCAATGGCAGGACCAGCCACACCGAGCGCAACACCGAGACCGGCGAGCAGACCACCACCATCGTCGACCCTAAGAACAACACCGAAACGACGATCGTCGTCGACAAGGACGGCCGGCGCACCGAGACCATTGTCGAGACGCTGGGGGATGGCGAGCCGATCGATTACGAGGTCCAACCCGGTGACAATCTGAGCGACATCGCCGAGGCGCATGGTGTGACGCTGGAGGATCTCGCCGAGAGCAATCCGGAGCTGTTCAGCTCTCCGCGCGATCCCGACCTTATTCATCCCGGGGAAACCGTGGTGATCGACGGCGCCACCAGGACCACCGTCGAGGTGACGTTCAACGGCTACACGGTGACCGAGAATCCGGACGGCACCGTCACGGTCGCCAATCAAGAGCATGGCTACGAGATAGAGGTTGAAGCCGGCAGCCTGGAGGCGGATCTGGCCGAGCTCTTGACGGATGTCAATCCAAACAGCAGCGGCCCACAGGAGGCCCGCGAGGCCGAGACCGTCCTCAACACCCTTGACGGCATCTTCGCCAGCGAGGCCATCCAGCAGGAAGGAGCAGGCCTGGATCTCGAGGCCGTCGAAGGACTGGGAGAGGTGTCGGCCGCAGCCCGCGAGGTGGTCGAGGAACACGGCCCAGGGATCCCGGCCGAACCGGTGATGGATCAGGACGGCGAGGTGCTCGACCTTTATGGCGAGCGTCCCGAAGAGGCTGGTGCCGACTGGGTGCCTATGGACTGGCAGGGCGCGGTGCGCTGGGTCCATCCGGATGTGGCGCAAGCCCTGATGGCGGATTCGGAGACGCTGGCGACGATCAGCGAACTTTCCGCAGTCATCGATGCATCCAATGCGCAGAGCGACGTTTATGCGCTCGACTCGGACCGTGCCGGCGCTCAGGATGCAGCCGAGGATACGTTGAACGGGGTCCTGAACCCGCACGGCTACGCTATCGATTTCGAGAAACCCAAAGCCACGATCGAGGAAGCCCGGGAGGCGCTGACCGCGGCCCAGACCGTGCTCGACGATGCCACCGAAGTGAGGAGCACCTTCGAGGAAGCGAGTTCGGCGCTCGACGCGGCCATAGAAGCAAATCGCGAACTCGATCCTCTGGTGGCCGCTCCGGATCCCAACGCGCCCGAGACCACGGCGGAGGATTCAAACATCCACACCGACGTCTACCAGCAGGAGGCATATGCCGGCTCCCGCGCCGAACACGCCGAGGTCGAGGCCTTGTTCGGCGAGTACAACCGCCTGATCGCGGAAGGTGACCTGGGTTCGATCGATCTTGCAATCACCCGTAACGAACAGGCCGGTGTCGACACCCAATCGCCCGATCATCAGAATCTGCTGGGCCTGCGCGACTTGGCGCAGAATCGCGTCGAGCTGGGGCAGACCTACGCGGACTATTTGCGCGCCGAGAGCGACCTGCGCGGCTTTGAAGCCGAGTCGGCTCGAATGATGCGCGAGATGTTCGACGAATGGCTGGAGGACAATTCCAGCGGCGGCGACGACATGTATGCGCGAGCCTATGTGACCGCCGACGGTCAGGCGATGATCGATGTGTATTACGATCGTGGACACTATGTGGAGGAGTACGACATCGACCGCCCGATGTCGCACCACTCTCGGCACGGCCAGTCGATCAGGCTGAGCGTGTTTGATCAAGATCTTAATCCAGAAGTGTCGCGCAATCCGCCGGGGTCGTGGGTCGATGAGTCGCTGAACGAAGCCTGGAACGAACATGTCGCGACCGGCGTCCCTGAAGGTAAATCGCTGAACACCGCCTGGAACGAGCATCCGGAAGGCATTCCCGAAGAGTACGAGATCCACACGCATGGCGAGACGTTCATTGCGGCGCGCGAAAACGCCGCTGCAGATCTGAACGAGCTCATGGCATCGAATGCGGAAACCGCACTCGGGACGTTGAACGAAGGCCTCTCCGCAGTCCGGAGCCAGTTCGAGAGCGATCTCGCCGAGTATGGGCCAGGCACGACCGAATTGTCTGACGGCGCCTTTCCGGACGGCGTCGAACCCGTGAGCGTCGAATGGCAGGGCCAGACCATTATGGTCTCGCCGGAAGTCAAGGAACAGCTGGAAGCCGGCAATCTGGATGCGGTCATCGAGAGCGGGACGCCGATCCAGGTGCAGATAGACGTGACGCCGGATGACGATGAGTACAATCCCGAGAGCCGCTGGGTCACGCCGGAACTGGCGTTGAGCACGCTCGACCTGGCCGCGGTCAACACCGAAATCGGAAATTTGGAGGTGTTCCGCGACCAGATGAACGGAATCGCGGCAGGTCAGCGCGATACCGCCGAGAATACGTACAACTATTACATGCCGAAGACCGTGCTGGACGAGCGCCTGGAAAACGACAAGCAAGACGTGCTGGATGCCGATTTCCAGTCCCAGTTCCAGAGCTATTACCAAAACGGCTTCGATGGCTCCTTCCACACCCGGGAAGGTGATGCGCTCGAACAGACCATTCAGGACTCGCTCGGCCTTGACGCCGAAAACGAGGATCACGCCGATATCCTCGAATCCGTCGCGGAGGGGATTCGCGAGTTTGGTGGTGACGCGCCCGAGGTCTCCGCGATTCCGATATTTTATGTCGACGAGAACGGCACCAGCCAAACGATGCTGTTCGGCGTTCGCAATGACGAGGGCGAGATCGGTTATGTAGATATAACGGGCAAGCGCTACGCGGATATAGAGGACTTCCGCCACAACAACGAGCAGTTCAGCGACGACGGGCGGATTGTCTACGCCAAGAACCTGGACATGACGCCGGGCGAGGACGGCCGGATCGAGATCGACGCCCAGCAGGCCCGCGTACTCTCGGCTTGGGAATCCACTATCGATCCGATCGTGGGTATCGGGACCGGCGTCGCGACCATCCTGTCCTTCACGCCGGCCGCGCCGATCGCGGCGCCGATCGCCCTGGCGGGCGCCGCCTATCTCGGCACGCGCGCGGTCATCAACCAGCATGAACACATCAGCCGCGGCGGCGAGTGGACCGACACGCAGTCGATCATGAACGTCGTGAGCATAGCAACGACCGTCTTGCCGCTAGGCTCGAGCGCCATGCGCCTGGGCGGGCTTGTCCGGGCAGGCGTTCCGCGCGGAACCGCCTTCATGGCGAGCATTGGAGGGACCAGGACGACCAACGACTATGCCAACCACATCGCCCGATACATGCAGTCGGGAGCCACCTCCAACCGCATTGCCTACGGTATCGACGCAACGACAGTGGCCGCCGCTGTGCCGCTGGTCGGCGTTTCCGGTTACGACATGGTCGTCAATGGCGGCGACATGAACGGGCTTCAGCTCGCCAGTGCCATGATCAATTTCGGCGCAGGCGCATTCGGCACCGGCATGGGCATCAGGGGGCTATCGGTCCGGCCGGGATCCGGACAGACAGGCACCGGCACCCACGGCCAGAACCCACAGCAGGGTGCCGACGGCCCCGTGCCGGATGGCGTAGTCCCGCCGCCGGGCAACACGACGGGGCGGCTCGCGATCGCCGCCGGAGACAGTGGCCGGCCGATGGTGATCCACGAGCAGGGTCCCGACGGGGTTTACCGGCCCACGGACAAGATAGCTTTCCACGATGCCCATCACCCGGTGATCGAAGGAACGGTGACGAACGTCCACGATGAAGGGCCGAGCGCCCCGGGCGAGCGCGGCGATCCCGAGAATGCCACCGACCGAGGCGCCCAGGAAGCGCGTGAGCAGAACGCCACCCGGCCGGCGGATGGCGATCCCGAGAATGCCACCGATCGAGGCGCCCAGGAAGCGCGTGAGCAGAACGCCACCCGGCCGGCGGATGGCGATCCCATCATCGTGCCGAACGAGCCGACGGCAACGGATGGTCCGATGCGCCTCGTCTGGGATCCGCAGACGCGCAGCTTCACCGGCATGCCGGAGCCGGATACCAGCGGCTATGCCTACAGCAGCGGCAAGGACCCCAAGACACCATCCGCCTATCTCGACGGGCTGACCAGCGAACAGCTGCTGGCCAGGTACGAGGCAGAAAAGAGCTACTATTCGAGCCGCGAGTTGGCCGAGCGCTACGGCCCGGATGGCGTGCAGATACCACGCACACCGCTGCGCGACATACTGCCCGACTTCCGCATCGGCGTCACGATCCGGACGCGCTTGAATACCGGCGAGTACTTCGACATCGGCTCGCCGACGGTGGCGGCCGCAGGCGTCGGTATTGGAACCAAGACCGATCTCGGCATGATCGGGTGGTCGGTCGTCGACAGCATCAGCCAGCGCAGCATGACGCCGTTCAAGGATGCGCTCTACACTCACGGCGTCGTCTCCTACCGGGCGCGGGAATACAGGAACATCACCGGCCTTCAGGCCGGCGTCTGGCCGGTGTCCAACCAGACGGCTTTGCCGGTTCGCGGCAGCGATCTTTCGGCAGCGGCAAGCAAAGCGATATTCAGCGATGCGACCGGCTACAACGTCAGGCCGCTGGATGCCGCCATCGTCGGGATGACGCCGGATGGCGAAGGCACTGTGATCGAAATGACCTATACGCCTTCGCTCGAGGCTAAGGACGCCACGCTCGTTGTTGGCCAGCACGATTTCTTTGGCGTGCCGGCGGAAAACAGCACTGGCCACGTCGAGCTGGAGGGGGCGCTTCCGTTCGACCGTGTCATGACCGAATTCAAGGCCGGGCTGCGGCTGCCGATCGTGGCCAACCATGTCGAGGCAGTCGAGCAGATGCCACGCCTCGGCTTCGAGAAGCGCCCGGAACTGCCTGTCAAGGACACGCTCCAGCCGGGCGACATCGTGTCGAGGCAGACCTACGACCAGATCCAGTCCGCTCTCGGCTCGACAAACCTGAAGATCCAGTTCGCGGTCAAGGATCCGGCCAAGGCGTCAGAGCTCATCGCGGCGATCGGACAAGGCGATGGCATCGCCTCAATCCGTGACCTCGTCAAGTCTGGTCAGATCGACCCGTCGAACACAGTTTCCTTCGTCGATGAGCCGACGCTAAGCGGGTTGCGGCTTTCGGCCGTGCCGGGCAAGGCGCCGACGGCGGACATCGTTCTGCTGACCGGTGAGAAGGCGCGCGTTGCAAACCCCGAGGCAATGCTGATCGACGTCATCTTCAATGATCAAAACAGGCTTCCCGGCGTGCTCGGCCTCAACCCCGACCGGATGGCAACGTCGGCGGCCTACAAGGTGAAATCGACGGTGCAGTCGTGGCTTCCAGCGCGTTTCACTCCCGACGGGACGCCGCAGTCCCGTTACATGCCGAGCGCCGGCAACATCTATCGGAACCTGTACGGCGCTGACGGCACGCCGGCGACACGCTACACGCTTTCACTGTCGACGCCGCCTCTGCCAGCCGGGGCGGTGGCTTTCAGCGCCGAGGTGAGAATCCAGTACAAGTCCAACGCAGCCAAGGTCGCTCCTTCAATCGCCAGGAATGAAACAGCCACGCTGGCCTTCGATCGAGCCGATGGCCGGAATGAAACGCTGACGGTCCCGGCCTGGCTTGCTCGCGCCGTGGAAACTTCGCGCGACGGCGCCGCGACCGGCATTCCGAAGGGGGCAAAGGCCTCCCTGGATCAGTTCCTCTCCGAACTGGGAACGACGGCAAGACCCGACCAGCGCGCGGCGATCGAGCAATTCCGGACGAAATTCGGCCCGTCGATCGTCGATGGCGGCTTCATGCGCCAGAACGTTGCCGACGGGGTGCTGACGTTCCTCTCCTCGCAGGTCGGCAGTCGCCGCAGCGGACCGATGCAGCTAAGGGACGAGACTGGGCAGTCGGTGACGGCAACCCGCTACGGGCCGCTGCCGCCGAGTGCGGAGAATGTCTATGTGCCGCCGGCCGATGCGCCGAGCGCGCGCGGCGACGAACCGGAGTTGATGCATAAATCGCATATCCTGTTCCGGGATCCCGAAACCGGAGAGCCCTATGTCCTGCCATGGACGCGCGGCGCTTCCGATGACCATGTGCCGGGGAGCCTTCCCGAGGAAGGCAATCTGCCCGTCGACGGCGCCGGCGACCCCGCAAGACCCTTGCGCGGCAATGTCGGCCCCTATGTTTTCCGCGCCGATACACGCGCGCCGAGCGAGATCAGGGACGCCGGCGGCTTCTCGCCGCCGCCGCCGACCGGAATCTGGGTGGACAATCCGCAAGGCATCGTCCTGAGCAACTATGTGCTGGGCAATACCCATGGCCGTTTCGTTGGCACCAGCCAGTCGATCTCGGGCGCCAAGGCTTTCGTTTCGGAAGAGTCACGGGCCGCGCGGCAGCAGGGCCATACCTATCTCTACACGCTCAATCCGAGTAGACCGCGCCTCCACGTCCCGACCGAGTTCGAGGCGATGGGCCGGCCGGTCAGCGACAGCATGGCCCGCGTCGACGAGACTGCAATCGACGGCAGCATACCATGGAACGAGGTCCATGGCTGGCGGATGATGGATCCGGACGGCAATTTCGTCGGTGAGTTCACGCGCAATGAGGATGCCGTCGCGCCTGGCGGATCGACACAAAAACGCCCGCAGGTGATCTTGCGGCCGGCCGACGAGTTCTGGGATGCGCCAGAACAGGCCGAAGCGCCGCCGCCGCCAGTGGCCGCGGTGGTCGGCCACGAAGCCCCGGCCGTGGCCGGCGAAACGCCGCCGACAGAGAATAGTGCTGCCGAAACGCCGACAGCCGCGACATGGCCGCCGGCGCCTGACCGGGGCAGGGCGGTTTTTAACCCCGTCAGCGGAAACATCATCAGCCTTGAGCTTCCGGCGAGTTTCGCCGCGGAGCCGGGATTTGCCGAACCTGTGCGGGCACCGACCGGGCCGGAGGTCAGAGCGCTTGCAGCCGATAAGATTGCCGGGCTGACCGGTCCGCAATTGCACGCCATCAAGCCGGAGAACATCGCCAAGCTGGCGCTTGAGCAGGTGGCTGCGCTGAGCCCCGAGCAGATCCGGCAGTTGACGTTCGATCAGCTTGCCGCGCTTCCACCGAAGCAGTTGCGGGCGCTGGGTGGCGAACAGCTCCAGGCGATCAGGCCAAGCAAATTGCAGGCTGTTGCCTCTGGCCGGATCACCGGCTTGCGGCCGGATCAGGTCGCGGCCTTCTCGCAAGAGCAACTCGCCGGATTGACCATCGAGCAGGTGCGCAAGCTGACGCCCGACCAGATCGCCAAGCTCAGTGACGAGCAGCGCAACGCCCTTACGCCGGAACAGGTCACCGCCATGCGGCCTGCCCAATTCAGCCATCTCAATGCCACCCAGTTTGCGGCGCTGGACCCAGCTCTCGTCGCGGCACGCAATCCTGCGACAATGGCAAAGCTGTCTCCACGCCACGTCTCGGCACTGACGCGGGAGCAGCTTGACGCTCTGACCATTCATCAGATCGAGGCGCTGACGAAACAGCAGATAGCGGCGCTGACGCCGAAGCAGCTTGGCGAGTTGAGCCCCGGCCAGTTGCGCAAGTTCACGCCCAGGCAATTTACTTGGATGTCGACGGAGCAAACTAACGCGCTTTCGGTGCTGCAGATGACCACTTATCGGGCGACCCACAAGAAGATCATGACGCCGGATCAAACTGCGGCCGTCGATCAGGCGCTGACCCTCGCCCGCATCAAGGAGAACGCGCAGTTGGTCGCGACCTTTGGTCCAATGGCCGGCTCCTCCTACACGGTATGGCAGATACTGCCACCGCATTGGGCCGCGACGGCTGCGGGCGTTGCGTTCGGCGTGCGCGGCGTCGTCTTCAGCGCGCAATCGGTCTTTCCGAACGCCACGGCAAATCACAAGCCGCTGGGACGCGCCCTCAATGCCGCGAGCGGGGCGTCGTTCATCTTCTCGTCTCCAGGCTCGGCCGCCGGGCTGCTGCGCGGCGACAATGTCTGGTTGAACGGCTCCTTCTCGCTGGGCAATGTGATCTACGGCACGAAATCCGCGCTGCAGTCGATCGCCGGACGGCCGGTGTTGCGGAACGTGGCCGAGCATCTGGCCGGTCCTGGTTATGTCTTCGGCTCCCTTCTCTACACGGCACAGAACCTGCACTCGCCGCTGGCCGCTTCGGCGGGCGCCTTGTTCACCGTCGGCAGCGCCGAGTTCTGGGTGTCGGCCGCGCGCACCGATCTGCTCAACCGCCGGGCCGTGCCGAGGACGCCAGAGCAGATCGACGCCCGGGCAAAGTCCGACGCGCGCTGGGGGATCGCCGATCGCATCGCGCTTGGCGTGACCTTCGGCGTCGGCATGCTGCTGTTTGCCTGGGATACGCTGGACGACCAGCCATGGAACACCGGCAAGACGCCGCCGACCAAGCCGACCGCGCCGGGCGACGCACCTTCCGGCGTCGATGGCGCGCTACCGGACGAACAGACCGCGCCGGGTAACGATCCTTCCGGTGTCGAGGGCGCGCCGCCGGACGAACAGACCGAGCAGCCTGATCCCGGGACGCAAACCCCGCCGCAGGATTTCCCGCAACTCGCCGTGCTGGCCGATGACGGCCTGAACTTGCGGACCCAGCCTGACGGGGATTCGACCGTGGTGACGGTTCTGCAACCCGGGAGCTTCGTCGAGCAGACCGCCGCGCCTTCGGCAGACGAGTCAGGGGAGGCCTGGATACCGGTCGAAGGTTTCGGGCCGGACGGCGAAATGCATAGTGGCTGGGTTTCCGGCGATCATGTCGAGGCGCACGCCGACGGCAGCAGCAACCCTGCGGGCCGCACCAATCCAACGCTGGAGCAAGACGGCTACCAGTGGGTCGAGGTCAAGAACGGCGACAGCATTCGCCTGATCGCCAGGACCCATTCCGCGGATGTGGCCGAGACGGTGGTGCTCAACATGGACCATATAATGAGCCCGGATGTGATCTTCTCAGGCGACCGCATCTACCTGCCGGCCACCTTGGTCGGCTGAGAAACCGCGGGCCTGAGCTTGTCGGTTCTCGCAGCATAGGCATGCGCAACGCAGCCGGCCAGCTTTGCCGCCCGCTCCGCTATCGGATTGGAGGGTTCGGAAGAGTAGGAGGCGGTGAACTGTAGGTCAGACGGGTGCCATTCGCATTCGACGATGCGCAGTTTTCCGCTTGCGAGATAGTCCTGGACGACGCCCTCGGGCAGCGAGGCTATGCCGATTCCGTTGAGTGTCATCGTGATGGAAGCGGCCAGCGAGTTGGCCGGAAAGATGCGCGGCGTCTCCTCGAATTCGCCGGTGAGCTTGCGGTAGAGTTCGCTGTAGGGTCGCGTGGTGCGCGCGTAGCTGATGATGGGAAACTGCATCAGGTCGTTCAGCGTCACCTTGCGCCGGTGAGGCAATTCCAGCTGCGGCGAGCAGACCCAGACAAGCGGAAAGGACGGCATCTCGATATTCTCGATGCTGTACTCCAGGACAGGGCCCATCAGCACCGCAAGATCGAGCCGGTGTGACATGAGTTCGTTGCGAAGGGTCGTCGTCGCATCGACGACGATATCGGTATCGACAAGCGGAAAGTTTGCCTTCAGTGCCGTGAGGAAATCCGGCAGCCAGGTGTGCACGATCGTTTCGGCGACCCCAAGCCTCAGCACCCTCGTCGTCTCTGAAGTCTCTGAAAGAGAGCTGGCCATCAGTTGCAGCCGCTCTGCGACACGCAGAACCCGTTGGGCAGGCGGCAGCAGCCGTTGTCCCTCGGCGGTGAGCCTGACCGTGCTGCTCTGTCGCTCGAACAGCTTGGCGCCAAGCGCTTCCTCCAGCCCAGCAATTCGGGTGGACACCGCCGGCTGCGTGGTGTTCAGGCGTTCAGCCGCCCTGCGAAAGCTTCCGAACGTCGCCACCAGGAGAAAGGTTTCGAGCTGCTTGATATTGAAAGGTATCACGACTGGGAATCACTCATTTGCGGCTTTCGGGAACGGCCATCAATGCCGCACAATGATCTGGCTGCCGATCTTCACGCGGTCATAAAGATCGATGACGTCGTCATTGGTCATGCGAATGCAACCGGAGGAGTTGGCCTGTCCGACGGTCCATGGCTGGTTGGTGCCGTGGACGCGATAAAGCGTGTTGCCGATATACAATGCGCGCGCGCCCAATGGATTGTTCGGTCCTCCCTCGACATGGGCAGGCAGGAAGCGGCCATTTGACGCTTCCCTGGATCGCATTTCGGCCGGCGGCCGCCAGTCCGGCCAGGTCTTCTTGCTCGAAATCGTGTCGCGGCCGGCCCACTCCAAGCCCTCCTTTCCAACGCCCACCGCGTATCGCAGCGCCCTTCCGTTGCCCAAAATGTAGTAAAGCCGCCGCTCCGTGGTGCTGATAACGATCGATCCCTTCGGTTGAGCCTCACTGAAATGCACGATCTTCCTGGGGGTTGCTGACCAGTCGTTCCGGGTTTCTCCATCGGAAGTCTGGTCGGGTGCGGAAGGGGAGACCAGCACATTTCTTGCCGGATCGTAAGTCCAGCTTCGTGGGTCATAACCGCTATTCGATTGGGCCTGCGCCGGCGCCATCGCGGCAATCGATAGGGCAGCGATCAGAAATGCACGCAACCTCTGGTTAAGGCACGGGGCGACCCGGACTTTGCGTCCCGCAACCTTGACGGGAACAGGCAGGTTCGCAAGCAGGATCATGATTGCCGCCAAGACCGATCTCTTCTGCATCCAGGCGTCCAGCTGACGATCACCTGATTCCAGCGCGCACCATATCGCTTTGCAGGCGGTTCGCAACATTTGGCACCAAATGTTCGTACGCAATCCAATTGGACTTCCAATTCTGCAATGTGCACGATAGAGTGAATCGGCGGGTAAATCATGAAACCAGCGACGCGGGCCATCGCTCGTGCGTCCCTTTGCGATAGGACCAATGTTGACGGGACGCGACACCTGCCATGCGGATCGGTTCTCGGGAGCCAGGGCTGCTTTTGTCGCCTGCGGTCTTGCGATGATCCTGGCGTTCGGCCTTGCCTCGTCGCAGGCCAACGCCGCCGAACCGCGCTGGCCTGCCGGCCCGTACAAATACATCACCGTCGATCAGTCGGTGGCCGACGCGCTGGTCGAGCTAGGCCGCAACATGCGGGTGCCCATGCGAGTCAGCAAACTCGTAAAGGGGCGTTTAAGCGCCGGCATGCCGGTTGGAACGGCGCGCGAGTTCCTGCAGGAGATCTGCGATCGATACGGCTTGGTCTGGCATTTCGATGGCATCGTCATGAACGTCGCGACCGAAGCTGAGGTCCGGACGGAAATGATCGCGCTTGATGCCAACACGGCTGCCGGTGCGGAAGATCGGCTTTCGCGGCTGGGGGTCATCGACCCGAAGTTTCCGATCAAGGTGTCCAGGCAAGACGATGTTGTCTCGGTATCGGGGCCGCCGTCCTATGTTGAACTTGTCAGGAAAACACTGGGAGTTCCTGCGGCGCCGAGCGCGAAGCAGGATGTTGGCAAAGTTGTTCCGGTCCGCGTTTTCCGCGGCAGGCAGGCGGAGGCGCAGAATGTTCCCTCCGGCAAACCGAACTAAGCAAGCAGGAGGGCAGGTTCATGCAAATCGCGCCGATTGGAGCCCTGGAAGCCACGCTGGCGAACTTGACCACCAGCATGGCTTCGCAGCAGCAGATCACCGCCGGCACGACAGCGCAGCCGGGTAACCGGATGGTGGGTGCCAATCAGGAAAAACATGATGCCGCGAAGGTCAGTATGCCTGAACGCGGTGATGTCGCCGCGCGGGCAGGCCAGCAGGTGGCGCAGTCGTCTTCGGGAGCCAATCCGGCGATGGCCGGACAATCGTCCAAACTGGAAAAGACCGAGCCGATCGCCGAACACAAGCTGTTCGACTATCTGGCCGAGGTGGAGAAGGCTGGGGGCGGGGCGCTCACGGATCCGTCTGCATTGTTCGGTTCTGCGGTTCAGTCGCTGGAAGGGACCATGCAGCAGGTCGAGAAGGCCCTTGGTCAGGCAAACGCCCCTGTGAGTGCTGAAACGGCCACCATGCAGGATGGCGCCGGCAAGACCGCCCCGTCAGGCAAGGCCCCGTCAGGCAAGGAAGACGAAAACGCCACCGCAAAAAATGCCGAGCAATTGCTCGAACGATCCATTTCGGTGATGTGGGCAGCCGCCAATCTCGAGGTGGTCACGAGCAGCGTAACGGCCGTTACGTCGTCCACCAGCACGCTGATCAAGCAACAGTAAGCCTACGGAGTGTTCGTGCACACGATAACCTTGCCGCGGCGGTCGACACTATTTGATCGATGCGGCGTCCGGTGCCGCGTCGCGCTCGTCGTGGTGAGCATGCTTGTGCTCCAGGCGTGCTCGGTTGAGCTGTATTCCGACCTCAACCAGCGGCAGGCCAACGAGATCGTGGCCACGCTGATGCGTCATGGCATCCCGGCCCAACGCGAGGCGGGCAAGGACGGCAAAATGACGGTTTCCGTACAGAAGGACCGTTTCGCCGAAGCCATGGCGATTCTCGACGAAAGCGGGTTACCCAAACAGGAATTCCAGACGCTCGGCGACGTGTTCAAGCGAGACGGGCTTGTATCCTCGCCGGTCGAGGAGCGTGCGACGATGATTTATGGCCTAAGCCAGGAACTGTCGCAGACGATTTCGGACATCGACGGCGTGCTTTCCGCGCGCGTTCATCTCGTCCTGCCCGAAAACGATCCGCTGAGACAGCGGCTGGTGCCATCGTCCGCCTCCGTTTTCATCCGGCATCGCGCATCCGTTCCGATGAATGAGCTGATCCCTCAGGTCAAGATGCTGGTGGCCAAAGGCATCGCCGGGCTGACTTATGACAATGTATCCGTCACGCTCATTCCGGTGACCGCGGCAGTTCCCGAGCACGCAACCGGCGAGCCAGGTTTCACGACGTTCCTCGGCCTCTGGCTGCATCCCGACAGCGTCGCCGCCGCGATGTGGCTGTTTTACGGCATGATGGCGGCTATAGCGGCGCTGGCTGCCCGCCTGGCTTACGTCCAGTGGTATCGACGACCCGGTGTTTATGCGCTCGACGCTTCGGCCATGCCGGTGAAGAAGACATGATCCAGACCGGCTCGAAGCAAACTGCCAGCCCGGAATGGCAGACATTCATGTCCAATCCCGCAGGCTATGCGGATGCGGCCCGGCTGGCGCAATGCTTTGACGGCACGATCGGCGAGGCTGCCTGCGAGCGTATGTTGCGGTCGCAGCGCCTGCATCAGCGATTGTCAGTGCTTCTGCTTGAGCGTTACCGCCTCAGCGGCGCCGTCTCCAACGAGCCAGCCGATGAGACAGACCTGGCGATTGCCTTGTCGTCGGGTGAGGAGTTGGAGGAACTAGCGCTTCGCGCCGGCGCGATCTACTGGGCCGGCAGTCTGGCCGCCGTCATCGATGGACGCCAGGTCGCTGCGTTGCAGGCAGCACTCGGCGCGGAAATCTGCGCTTTCGCAGTCGCCAACCGCGATCTGGCCGGTCCAATGCAGCCGTTGGAGCCGCTGGAAGACATTCATCGTCGTGTCCATGCCGACGGGCTGCGTTGCCTTGGCGGCTGGTGTCAGGCGATGCCGGGCGAAACAAGCATGCGGGTCCGCCTCAAGCTGATGCCGCATGCGCTTGTGGACCAGCCGACAGCCGAACCATTTGCCGAAGCTGGTCCGGCGATTGTTCGACGGGCGATGGGTTAGGCGAGATGGTCGAACCGGGCAAAGCGACCACTGCCGTGCCGAGGCGCCCCGTCGCCCGCATCCTGCGCGCCGCCGAGGCACGCGCCTGGCTGGATGGGCACGCTTTTCTCGACGAAGCCAGGCGTGACGCGCAGCAGTTGCGTGACGCCGCTCGGCGAGCCTATGCGGCTGAATATGCGCAGGGTTATGAAGATGGCAAGGCGCGAGGCGACGCGGATGCCGCGCGTCTGGTGAGCGAGACCGCGGTCAAGGTAGATCGCTATCTCGGTGGGCTGGAAGCCGAAATCATCACTCTGGCTCTCGATGTGGTCAGGCGCGTGCTGGGAGAATTCGACGCGAGCATGCTGGTCGCCAAGGCGGCCGCGCAGGCAGTCACTGAAATTCGCCGCGCCAAATATCTAAAAGTCCGACTTCATCCTGCTTCCGTTACCAGGGTTCGCGACGAACTGAACGCGGTCCTGCGCGAGAGTGAGTTGGGCATGACGATCGAGATCGACGCCGACGATGCGCTAGCGACGGACGCCTGCATCCTTTCGACCGACATTGCCGTCATCGACGCCAGCATCGAGGCACAGCTCAACGCCATTGCCGCTGCGATTTCATCAAAGGCCGAGGCGGCGGCATGACAAGTCCCGCCACCAAGCTCGAGAGCCGCCTCGCATCGATCGTTCCGAACCTGCGTTCCGGCCTGCGTGAAGATGCCAGCCGACCCAGGAAAGGGCGTGTACGGCGGGTCACCGGCACGGTCATTCACGCGACGGTGGAGGAGGTTCGGATCGGCGAGATCTGCGAACTCCTCGATCCCAGGACCGGCACGGCGACCAAGGCGGAAGTCGTCGGGCTCATAGACGAGATGGCGATCCTTGTTCCGCTTGGCGATCTCACCGGCCTTTCAAGCCTCACCGAGGTCATTGCGACCGGAAAGACCCAGACGGTGCCTGTCGGGCCTGGCCTGCTTGGTCGGGTGATCAGCGCGTTCGGCGAGCCATTGGATGGCAAGCCGCTTGCGCCGGATGGCATTACCGGCAGCTATCCGGTCAACGCCTATCCGCCGTCGCCGCTGGAGCGCAGTTTGATTTCCGAGCCTATCCAGCTAGGAATCCGCGCCCTCGATGGGCTTCTCACCTGCGCGCGTGGGCAGCGCGTCGGCATCTTCGGCGAGCCTGGCGTCGGCAAGTCGATCCTGCTTTCGGATATCGTCAGCGGCACCGACGCAGATGTTGCCGTGGTTGCGCTTGTCGGCGAACGCGGACGTGAAGTGCGCGAATTCATCGAGCATCAGCTTGGCCCGGAAGGGCTGGCGCGCGCAATCATCGTCGTCGCGACGTCCGACCGGCCGGCGATCGAGCGCGTCAAGGCCGCTTATGTGGCAACCAGCATCGCCGAATATTTTCGCGACCAGGGCAAGCATGTGCTGCTGGCAATGGACAACATCACGCGGTTTGCCCGTGCGCAGCGCGAGATTGGCCTCGCTTCAGGCGAGCCGCCGACGCGTCGCGGTTTCCCGTCTTCGCTTTTTGCAGTCCTGCCCCGATTGCTCGAGCGCTCAGGGCCTGGCCGCGTCGGCTCCATTACCAGCCTCTACAGCGTTCTTCTGGAGGGCGATGGCACGCTGGATCCGGTTGCCGAAGAAATCCAGGCGCTTTTGGACGGCCACGTTTTTCTGTCGAACGAGCTTGCACAGCGCAATCATTTCCCGGCCATCGACGTGCTGCGCAGCCGCAGCCGCCTCATGGACACGGTGGCGCCGGCGGAACATCGGTCGGACGCCGGCCGCTTACGGGAGTTGCTCGCCCGCTACGCCGACGTCGAATTGCTGCTGCGCGTCGGCGAATACGAAAAGGGCAGCGATGCGGTGGCGGACGAGGCGGTGGCGAAGATCGACGCCATCAACGCCTTCCTGCGACAGCCGTCCGCCACCCACGAGACAATCGAGCAGACACGCGAACGCATGCGGGGGATCGTCAATGAAAGATCGTGACACGATCGCACGATTGCGCGACCTCAGGCGCCACGGTGAACAGCGCGCAAACGAATTGGTCATAAGGCGATACGCCGCTGCGCAGCGGGCCGCCGGGGCGGTTCGGGAGGCAGCCGCCGCGGTCAGCGAACACCTGCAGCAGGCAGCCGACGCTGAGGATGCAGCCTTCGCTTCGCTTGTTGGGCAACCGGTGAAGTCGGCCAGCCTTTACCGGCTTCAGGGACAGTTCGAGAACGCCGCCAGGCAAACCGAGCAGCTCCGGGAAAACCAGAAGATCGCCGGCGTCACCGAGCAACGAAGCAAAACCGAGTTATCGGCCGCCCGCAACGATCATCGCGCCAGCATGAAGGCGGTGACGAAGCTGGACGGGCTTTTGGAGCATCTGACCAAACGCACTGCGCGTCGCAGCCTGGCGCTTGCCGAGCTTTCCGAGGAAGACGAGCGCGGTCCACTGTGCTTACCCACAGAACGATAGTCCAATCCGTGATCGTGAATATGGAAGTGTGATGCCTCAGGCCTTGGCGTCGGCAAGAAAGAAAGCGCGCGCAGAACCGGTGAGACGCACACGCTCGAGCGTTGGCGAGCCGCTGGCATTGGAATCTGTTGCGGCTGGAGAGGTTGAGGCATTGAACGCCTTCTACCGCCGCCGTGCTCCCGCGCAGATCACGATTGCCGGGAAAACCATGGCGCTCGCCGCCATCTGGCCGGCGCCGAACCCTGTGGACCAGCCAATATGCACGATTGCGTTCACCCTCGGAGACATGGCGGGCAAATTGCGCTTGCCGTTATCTGTTGTCGAACGAGGCCTTGCCAAGGCTGACGAGCTGATCGACGTGAAACGACCGGCACCCGCTCACGCCGCACTGCTGCTGGAGTCCGAATTCGAAAAAGATATCGAATGGATCGAGAGCAAGCTGGGCGGGACGATCGCTATTACGTCGATCGAACAAGAACAAGAAGACAGCGTTCTGGACCAAACCGCGTTGGCTTTCGTCCTGGCCGGCAAGGACGAAACCATAGGTTGCGCCTTGCACACCGACAGCGTCGATCTGGCGGTGCGGGCCGGGCGCTTTCTCGACGCGATCGGCAAAGCAAGACCTCCGGTTCCTGCCGAATTCCCGTTGCCGGTCTGCCTCTGGCGCAACGCGCTTACAATCAGCCACGGTGATCTTCAAAGCCTGCAACCTGGCGATGTGGTGCTTTTCGATGACGAAGGGGAAGAGGCGGCATTGGTCATTGCCGAGCGGCTTTATGCCCCGGCGGTGCTGACTGCCAGCGGGCCGCAACTGCTTGCCGCGCCGACTGCAATCGCTGGATCGAAATGGGAGTGGACCATGAACCAAGACACGCCGCCGCACGCCGATCAGGCATTGGAGGAGGCAACTCTGGACGAGCTGCCGGTTGCGCTTGCCTTCGAACTCGGCCGCACGGCGATGCCTCTCGGCGAGGTAAGGCAGCTTGCGCCCGGTGCCATCGTTCCGCTCGCCAATGTGACGAAGGAGACGGTCGACATCATCGCCAATGGCAAACGCGTCGGCCGTGGCGAGATCGTCCGGATTGGGGAGAGCCTGGGCGTGCGGATCGCCCGTATGTTCGACAATGCTTGACAATTCGCCCAACCTGCTTGGGATCCTGACTGCCGTCGGCTTTGTCGGTCTGCTGCCGCTGGCAGTCGTCACCATGACCGGTTTCCTGAAGATCTCGGTCGTGCTGTTCCTCATCCGCAATGCGCTCGGCGTCCAGCAGATGCCGCCCAATCTGGTGCTCTACGGCATAGCGCTCGTGCTCACGGTCTATGTCACAACGCCGTTGCTGAGCGAGATGTCGGGACGGCTCCAGGAAGGGCAGGTTCAGTTCCAGACGACCGACGACCTCGCCAGGGCGACGCAACTGGTGAGGGAACCATTGCAGCAGCACCTGATCAAGTTCACCCAGCCGGAAGAGCGGCAGTTCTTTCTCGACGGAACGAACCGCCTGTGGCCGGAACAGGCACGACAAGATCTGAAGGACGACGATCTTTCGATACTTGTTCCTGCCTTTGTCGCGTCCGAGCTTACGCGGGCGTTTGAAATCGGCTTTCTGCTTTATCTTCCGTTCCTCATCATCGACATCGTCGTTGCCAACATCCTGATGACGCTCGGCATGATCATGGTCTCGCCGGTCCTCATTTCGGTCCCGCTGAAACTGTTCCTTTTCGTCGCCATAGATGGCTGGTCGCGGCTGATGCACGGCCTGATCCTGAGTTACGTCTGACGCCGCTGGGAGGTTTGCATGAGCAATGACTTCATCCTGGCGAAGGTCCAGGGCGCGCTCCTGACGGTGCTGTTCGCGTCAGGCCCGGCGATCATTGCGGCGCTGGCCGTTGGCATCCTGGTCGGGCTGGCCCAGGCGCTGACGCAAATTCAGGACCAGTCGCTGCCGCAGACGATCAAGCTTGTCGTGATCCTGCTAGTCATCATCGTCTTCGGCCCGCTGCTTGGCCAGCAGATCGCCGAGCAGGCCTCGACGGCGCTGGACGAATTCCCCGTCGTCACGCGTTGAGGCGCGCGGATGCCGGTCGAACCCTTCTTCGCGTCGGTCAAGGAGCTACAGTTGTTTCTTTTGGCGGGAGCTTTCGCGCTCGCCCGCATGACCGGGTTCATGCTGCTGATGCCGCTCTTTTCGCGCGTGCCGCTTTCGGGCCTTCTGCGCAACGGCGTTGCCCTGGCGCTGGCGGTTCCGGTCTTTCCGATGATCGTCGACAAGCTGACAAACACCGACATCGCGACGACGATGATCGTCGCCTACATGCTCAAGGAGGTCGTGGTCGGGGTAACGCTCGGGCTGGCGATGGGCATTCCGTTCTGGGCGGCCGAGGCTGCCGGCGATATACTGGACCTGCAGCGCGGCTCGACGATGGGCACGCTGATCGATCCGATGATGACCCATGAGACGAGCGCCACCGGCACCTTGCTCGCCGTCATCATGGTCACGGTCTACCTGGCTGCCGGCGGCCTCGAGCTTTCCCTGACCAGCCTCTACGACAGCTATGGCCTGTGGCCGATCGACCAGCTTCTGCCGGTGTTCAGCAAGGATGCGGCCGGCATTTTCCTCGATCTCTTGAACCGCATTCTGATGATGGCATTGACCCTGGTTTTCCCGCTCATCATCAGCATGCTGTTGTCCGACCTTGTGCTGGCCTTTTTGGCGCGCGCCTCACCGCACCTCAACGTTTTTGCGCTTTCGCTGATCGTGAAGACGCTGGTGTTTAGCCTGGTCTTTGTCCTCTATTCTGCTTTCCTGCTCTTCTACATGGAGCGCGACCTTGGCTTCCTGCACGAGGCAGGCCGACAGATAGAAGCGATCGGCTGCCGCAACTGTCAATGACAGCAGGAAGGTTTGCGCAAGCGTCGGTCGTAAGATGAAGCAATCGTTGGCCGGCCAATAAATACAATTTATCGTTGAGGAAAGATTCTGACAATTTGACAAGCAGCCGAGCCGCCAACGATCTTACGCCCTCCCGACTTGTCTCTGAACCGGAAGCGATGGCTCGCCTGACCACTTCACCGATCTTCGAGGACCTGCGACTGGTCGATGCGGACAGGCTGCGCAGGCTTGTCAGAATGGGCGCCTATGAGGGGCATACGGGGGGGCTGGCGCATGGCAAGCTCCAGGCCAATGTTGTGATTGTGCCGCGCAGCTTTGCCAGCGATTTCCACCAGTTCTGCATCCGCAACCCGAAACCCTGTCCATTGGTCGGCGTTAATCGCGCCGGCAGCCCATTGATCCCAGCGCTGGGCGACATCGACATCCGCACCGATGCCCCCCAGTACAACATCTATCATTTCGGCGAGCTGACCCGTCGGAGGACGGACATCATCGACCTGTGGCAGGATGATTTTGCCGCTTTCGCGCTCGGCAGTTCGCTGACCGTCGAAGCTGCACTTGCCGAAAAGAAACTGAGCCGCATCGGCTGCGGCAAGGCCTCGCCCAAGTTCCGAACCAGGATCCAGACGTGCCGCGTCGGACCGTTTGGTGGCGAAATGGTCGTCTCGATGCGTCCGATAAGCCGTTGCGATGTCGACAGGGTTCGCGCCGTCACCGCACGCTTCCCGCATGCCCACGGCTCTCCCATCCATGTCGGAGATCCCACGGTCATCGGAATAGCCGATTTGATGGCTCCCGACTGGGGCGATGCGGTCAAAATCATCGACGGGGAGGTCGCTGTGTTCTGGGCCAGCAGCATCACCGCGCAGGATGCGCTTGCTCGCGCCGAACTGGCGACCTCGATCACGGTATCGCCGGGGCACATGCTGATCACCGATGTCGATGCACGAGCCGATGCGGGCGCTTTCAAAGTCTACTAGCAGTTCTTCATCACCGGTCAGCGTTAATGCTATTCGAGATGCGAAATGCGGTGAGAGTCGGTCTCGATCTGCCTCACCACATCTTCGATCATGTTGCAGTGGCCCAACCTTATGCACTCGAGGCAGTGAAGCTCCCCGGCAAGTGCTCCCACTACGTGATAACCATTTGGTAACCTTCCGAACTGGAAAGTGAAAAAGTACTGGCTACTTTTGCCCTCGATAGATGTTAGGGCTGGTATCGAGCGAGACAAAGGAGAAAGGACCGGGATGGCCACGGTACTGAACGCCAAAGGCGTTCCACTTCCCTACAGCGGATCCTCCGTAAAGTGGTATTCGGCGACGAATTCCGGCCCGACACTTTATGGCAGCACATACAACGACTCGATGTATGGCGACGCTGCCGTCACCGTCACAATGCGTGGCGGCAAGGGCGACGACATCTATTATCTGTATGCCGCGAAAAACAAGGCGGTCGAGCTGTCCGGCGAAGGGGTGGACACCATCTCGACCTGGATGAGCTACAAACTCCCGGCGAATTTCGAGAACCTGACGGTCACCGGCGACAAGCGCTATGCTTTCGGAAACGAGCTGAACAACATCGTTACCGGCGGCTCCGGCCAACAGACGCTCGACGGCTTGCAGGGCGATGACGTGCTCAAGGGCGGATCCGGGGCGGACATTTTCGTCGTCAACCCCGGCAACGGCAGTGACCTAATCCTGGACCTTGGCGCGACGGATACGGTTCGCGTCGGGAGCTACGGCTTCACCTCCTTCGAAGAGGTGCGCGCCAACATGGTCCAGTCGGGAGCCAACGTCCGCCTAAATCTGTCCGACGGCGAGTTTCTCGTCTTCGCCAACAAGACCATCGGCGATTTCACCGCAAGCCAGTTCAAGCTGGCCGTGGACAGGTCTGCCCTGGAACTGACCTTTTCGGACGAGTTCGATACGTTGGACCTGTGGAACGGCTCGAGCGGCACCTGGGATTCGAATTACTGGTGGGGGGCCGAGAACGGCAGCACGCTCACGAGCAACAATGATCTTCAATGGTACATCGATACCGACTACGCCCCGACACGCTCCGTCAATCCGTTCAGCATCGAGGACGGCGTTCTCACCATTACCGCCGCCCGGGCTCCTGAAGCGATCCGTCCCTACATAAATAACTACGAATACACGTCAGGGTTGCTGACGACCTACGAATCTTTCGCGCAGACCTACGGCTATTTTGAAATTCGAGCCGACATGCCCGAAACACAAGGTGCTTGGCCGGCCTTCTGGCTTCTCCCGGCGGACGGCTCCTGGCCACCGGAACTGGACGTCATCGAGATGTTCGGTAAAGATCCAAACAAGCTCATCCTGACAGGCCACTCGAACGCGACAGGAACTCATACAACAGTAGGCACGACGGCCTATGCCGCGGATACCGAAGGGTTCCACACGTATGGCGTGCTTTGGACAGAAGACGAACTCGTCTGGTATTTCGACGACGTCGAAGTCGCTCGTGCCGCAACGCCTGCCGACATGCATGACCCGATGTATATGCTGGTGAATATGGGGATCGGTGGCCAGGCGGGAGAGCCCGCCGACGAGCTTGCGACGCCTGCCGAAATGCAGATCGACTACATCCATGCCTATGCGTTGCAAGACTGGGTTATCTGACATTTGACAGATGGACTCGGCACCGACACGTTCGTCATCATTTCGGGCGCGGCCATTGCCGCCTGAGACCGAACTGGAACTGATGTGAAGCCGACGTCGCATCCCATTCCACCCGAGCCGCCGCGAACGACACTCGCGGCGGTTTTGGCTTCCTTCCGGCGAGCGTTGGCCGGAATTGCGTTGATGAGCGGCGTCGTCAATGTCCTGGCGCTGACCGGCTCGTTCTTCATGCTGCAGGTCTATGATCGTGTCATACCCGGCCGCAGCGTGCCGACGCTCGTCGGGCTCGCCGTGTTTGCCAGCACACTTTTCGTTTTTCAGGGCGTTCTCGAACTCATCCGGTCGCGTTTGCTGGTGCGCATCGGGATGGCGCTGGACGCGCGCTTGAGCGGACAGGTCTATGCCGCCCTCATGCGTTTGCCGCTGCGAACCAAGCTCGCAGGCGACGGCCTTCAATCCTTGCGGGATCTTGACCAGGTGCGATCGTTCATGTCGAGTGCCGGTCCGACCGCGCTTTTCGACCTGCCGTGGGTGCCGCTCTATCTCGGAATCTGCTTCCTGTTCCACTTCTGGATCGGCATGACGGCGCTGGCCGGCGTGGTCATTCTGTTCAGCCTGGCATTGCTTGCCGAAATTCGCACGAGAGAGCCCGCCAAAAAGGCAAACAGTCAAGCGGCAGCGCGCAATACACTTGCCGAAGCGACACGTCGCAATGCCGAGGTTCTGCAGGCCATGGGCTTTGGCTCGCGCATCGCCGAGCGCTGGTCAGGGATCAATGCCGGCTACCTCGACACCAATGCAACAGCCAGCGACCTTGCCGGGACGCTCGCAACGATCGCGAAGATCCTGCGCATGATGCTGCAATCGGGCATCCTGGCGATCGGCGCTTATCTGGTCATCCATCAGGAGGCGACCGGCGGCATCATGATCGCAAGTTCGATCATGATGAGCCGGGCGCTCGCACCTATCGAACTGGCTATCGCCCACTGGAAGGGCTTCGTCACCGCCCGCCAGGCCTGGGCCCGGCTGACCCAGCTTTTGGTCCAGCTTCCCGAAACTGCGACAAGTGTCTCGCTGCCTGCTCCGAGATCTGCTCTTTCGGTCGAAAGTATCAGTGTCACACCGCCGGGTGAGCGCCGGATGGTCGTGCAGGACGCCACCTTTGCATTGGAACAGGGCGTCGGCCTCGGCATCGTCGGGCCAAGCGCTTCGGGCAAGTCATCGCTCGTTCGGGCAATTGCCGGCATATGGCTGCCAATCCGCGGCACCGTCAGGCTGGACGGCGCAACGCTCGACCAGTGGTCGCCGGAAGAACTGGGCAAGCATGTCGGCTATCTGCCTCAGGATGTGCAACTGTTCGACGGCACAATTGCCGAGAACATCGCGCGCTTCGAACCGCAAGCGCCCTCGGACAAGATACTGGCGGCTGCGCGCGCGGCCGGCGTTCATGATCTCGTCATCCACCTGCCGGAAGGCTACGAGACGCGCATCGGCGAGGCCGGTTCGGCGCTTTCGGCTGGCCAGAGGCAGCGGGTGGCGCTTGCCCGGGCTCTCTACGGTGACCCGTTTCTGGTTATTCTCGACGAGCCTAACTCCAACCTCGATGCGGAAGGCGAGGCGGCCTTGACGGTGGCGATCCAAGGCGTGCGCGCGCGAGGCGGTATAGCCGTCGTGGTCGCACATCGTCCGAGCGCGCTTGCCAGCCTGGATCAGGTTCTTGTGATGGCGAACGGCCGTATTCAGGCCTTTGGCCCAAAAAATGAGATCTTGAACAAGATAACCCGCCCAGCGGGCGTTCCCTTGAAAGTCGTTTCCGGACTAGAAGAGACGGCATCCTGATGGCGCAACGCATGATATTCGCGGCCGATCGCACCATTCGACGCTATCTGCTTGGCGGTGTCGCAACCTGCATCCTGCTGGTTGGCGGGGCGGGGAGCTTGGCTGCCGTCACCGAGATTTCCGGAGCCGTCATCGCTTCGGGAAAGCTGGTTGTCGATTCCAGCGTCAAGAAGGTGCAGCATCCGACGGGTGGCGTTGTCGGTCAAATCTTCGTCCGGGAAGGCGATGCCGTGCAATCGGGCAAGGTCTTGATCCGCCTCGATGAGACCATCACCCGGGCCAATTTGGCGATCGTCTCGAAGAGCCTGGACGAATTCGAGGCGCGGCTGGCTCGCCTTGAGGCCGAGCGCGACGGCAAGGCAAGCATCGTCTTTCCAGCTTCGCTTGTGTCACGCCAGGATGCCCCCGAGATTGGTCGGGCGATGGCCGGCGAGCAATCTCTGTTCGAATTTCGCCGACAGGCACGCGCCGGTCAGAAGGCTCAGTTGCAGGAGCGCATTGCGCAGCTTGCCGAAGAGGTTTCCGGATTGACCGAGCAAAGAGATGCCAAGAGCCAAGAAATCAAATTGATCGGCTTTGAGCTCGAAGGCATGCGCAGACTTTGGCAACGCAAGCTGGTTTCGATCGATCGTATTACTGCGCTTGAACGCGATGCCGTGCGGCTTAAAGGCGAGCACGGGCAACTGACTGCGGCCATAGCGCAATCGAAGGGTCGTACCTCCGAAATCCGTTTGCAGATCATCCAGATCGACCAGGATTTGCGCAGCGAAGTGGCAAGCGAACTGCGAGACGTCCAGGCAAAGATCTCCGAGTCCGTCGAGCGCAAGGTTTCGGCCGAAGATCAGCTCAAACGCATCGACATACGCAGTCCGCAGAACGGTGTCGTTCATCAGCTCGGCGTGCACACGGTCGGTGGCGTTATATCTCCAGGCGAGCTCATCATGCTGATTGTCCCGGTGACGGACGACCTGACCGTCGAGGCGCGCGTGGCTCCGCAAGACATCGATCAGTTGACGCCAGGGCAAGGCGCGACCCTGCGGCTGTCGGCATTCAATCAGCAAACGACGCCGGAACTGAATGGTGCCGTCAGCAAGATTTCCGCCGACCTCAATGTCGATGAGAAAACAGGCACCGGCTTTTACACCGTGCATGTTGCTTTACCGCGCACAGAGCTTAGCCGGCTCAAGGGCGTGGCCCTGGCGCCAGGCATGCCTGTCGAGGTGTTCTTTTCGACCGGCAACCGCACCATGCTGTCCTATCTCGTGAAACCTTTGGCGGATCAGATCCAGCGAGCTTTCAGGGAGCAGTAGGCTCTCTCTGCGAGCCGACGAGCTGAATTCCGGAACAAGGATGCGATTTTGCCGTTTCGCCTGAAACCGGAAGCGATCCCACATGTCCGAGTTGACGAATGAAGAGATAGAGGGTCGGCTCAATGCCCAGCGAGAGACTCTGGCGCTGGTCGTCGCGCTTCTTGCCGGCCCCGACAGGATCTCCGAGCGAATATGGGCCGAACTGGAGGCCCGTTTTCAATTCCAGAACAATCAGGAAGACCCCGGCGCCGTGCCAAGCTGTGCATTCGCCATTGAGAGCGCGATGATGCGGGAGTTCAAGCTGATCTTCGAGGAAGCGCGGGCACGCAAGGCGGAATGGAACGCCGAATAGGCGGGCGGAACAGATCCGTCTCTCCGGATGGATAGCAACAATTTTCCCGACCTGACGCGGAAACATTTCCGCCATGCCGGTGTTACTCACTGAGTGGGGCGCGAGGCGCTTCCTTCTTTGAGGCAATGATGAGCTTCGACAAGACATTGCAGATCGCCCACATCCGGCTGAACGAGACCACGGCTAACCGGGATCCGGACCGGCAGGTTGCCGGGTTGAAGTGCAGACGGCTTGGCGAACGGGCCTGAGCTGTGGCGAGTAACGGCACGACCCTTCCGACGGTTCTTATCACCGGCAGCAGCGGCTTCCTGGGGCAGGCGATCGCGCGAGGCTTGATCGACCGCTACCAAGTCATCGGCCTCGACGTTGCAAAACCGAAGCATGCCCCTGCCGGCATGGAGACGATCGAGATCGATCTCACCTCGGATGAGGGCGTGAGCAAGGCTGTGCAGGCGGCACGCGAGCGCAGCGGCGGCCGCATCGCTTCGGTCGTCCATCTTGCTGCCTATTACGACACGACCGGCGAGGACAACCCCAGATATGACGCCGTCACCGTGCAGGGCACGCGCCGGCTCCTGAAGGCGCTGGCGGCGGTCGAGACCGAGCAGTTCGTGTTCTCCAGCACGCTTCTCGTCCATGCGCCAAGCCCGGGGAAAGGCGCGAAAATCAATGAGGACTCGCCGCTCGACCCGGCCTGGGCCTATCCAAGATCGAAGGCCGAAACCGAGGCGCTGATTTCGCGGGAGCGCGGCCAGATCAAGACGGTGACCCTGCGGCTCGCCGGCGTCTATGACGAAGACTGCCGGGCGGCCTTTATTGCCCAGCAGATCGCCCGCATCTTCGAACGCTTGCCGACCGCGTATCTGTTCGCCGGCGATATCACCGCCGGCCAGCCCTATCTGCACAAGGACGATCTCGTCGATGCAGTGGTGCGCACCGTCGACCGGCGCGCCGAACTTCCGGCCGAGACCGTGCTTCTGATCGGCGAAGAAGACACACCGTCATACGAGGAGATGCAGAAGCGCATCGGCTGGCTTATCCATGGCGAGGACTGGCGCACCCTGGCGCTGCCGAAGCAGCTGACGAAGCTGGGCGCGTGGGTGCAGACGGAGGTGCTCGACCAGGACACCGACATCAAACCGTGGATGATCGAGAACTCGGACGATCATTACGAGATCGACATTTCGCGGGCCAAAACCCTGCTGGGCTGGGCGCCCAGACACAATCTGCTGGACACATTGCCGGAGATGATCCGCCGGCTGAAACAGGACCCCACGGACTGGTATGCGGCCAACAAGCTCGATCCGCCGGTTGTCGCGGCTTCTGACCCCGAGATCGAGCAGGCCGAAAGGCGCCTCAAGGGACCGCTCGAGCGAAGCAAGGAAGAGGTCGAAGCGGCGATAAAACGGCATCGGTCGAGGACGCTCTGGGCGCCGATGACCAACGCTGCGCTTGGGCTGTGGCTGGTCACCTCGCCAATGACAATTGGCCTGTTCGATCCCGTCACAGCCGCAATGCCACCCGCTCTGGGGCACGCTGTCGCGGAGCCGCCATTGCGCAACGCAGGCCTCGGCGTCAGCGAGATCGTTTCCGGCCTGCTGGTGACGGCCTTTGCGTTGATGGGCATGTCCCGACGCTGGCGCTGGGTGCAGTGGATCACGGCGTCGCTCGGAGTTTGGGTGATGCTGGCGCCGTTGCTGTTCTGGACGACCAGCGCCGCCGCCTATGCCATCGACACGCTCGTCGGCATGCTGATCGTCGCCTTTGCGGTGATGATCCCGCCGACCCCTGGCATCAGCCGCCGCGCGCTGGCGGCCGACGACGACATTCCGCTGGGCTGGACCTATTCGCCATCGACCTTCACGCAGCGGATACCGATCGTGGCGCTGGCCTTCGTCGGCCTGTTCGTCTCGCGCTATCTCGCCGCTTTCCAGATGGGCCACGCGGATGGGCTGTGGGATCCGTTCTTCGGCCCCGGCGGCGCGCCGGTGCGCAACGGCAGCGAGGCGGTGGTGACGTCATGGGTCTCAAAGGGTTTTCCAATCGCCGATGCCGGGCTCGGCGCCTTCGCCTATTGCCTCGATATCCTCGCCGGCGCGATCGGCGACCGCCGGCGCTGGCGCACCATGCCGTGGATGGTGCTCCTCTTCGGCCTACTGATCGTTCCGCTTGGCGTGGTCAGCGTGTCCTTCATCATCATCCAGCCACCGCTGATTGGCGCGCTGTGCACGCTCTGCATTCTCCAGGCCGCCGTCACGGTGGTGCTGATCCCTTACTCCGTCGACGAGGTGCTGGCGACCATCCAGTATCTCTGGGGCGCCACGAGGGCAGGCGAGCCGTTCTGGCGTACTTTCTGGATGGGCGGACCGGCGCTGTCGGAGAACCAGACGCCTGGCGCCGATCTCGACCGTCCGGTTTTCGAGGTGCTGAAGGAATTTGTCACCGGCGGCGTCAACTTCCCGTGGACGCTGGCAGCGAGCACGCTGCTTGGCGCCTTGCTGATGACCACGCCATTGATCTTCGGCACGCAGCCACCGCTTTACTTCAGCGATCACGTCGTCGGCTGTCTCATTATCATGGTCGCAGTCACGGCCATGGCCGAAGTGGTCCGGCCGCTGCGCTTCCTCAATGTCGTGCTTGGCGCATGGATCGCGGTGTCCCCCTTCGTGCTTGCCGGCGGTGAGACCCTGGCGATGGTGGCGGACGTTGCGATCGGTCTGGCGCTGATCGTGCTCAGCCTGCCGCGCGGCACGCGCAGCGACCAGCACTATGGCGGTTGGGATCGAGCGATTGTCTGAGCAACTCGACTTCAGCACCTGGCGAAGCGAAGCGCGCCGAGTGCCAATCTGCAGGAGCAGGTCAAAGGAAGAGATCGAACGGCCTGAACGAGGCTCTGCCTGACGGGGCTAGATTTGTTCGCCGAGCAGGATCCTCGCGTCCTTGGCCGCGACGATGAACGCCTGGCGCGCGACCCTTGGCGGCTTATCGCCGCGGATAACAGCAAGGCAGGCTGCGATTGCAGCCAGACGCGTCTTGGACGCTGGCGTCGGCCAGTCCTTCAGCAGCACTTCAGCCGCATCGGAGACAGACAAAACAACCCTGTCACGATCGATCCGACCGGGTTGAACGACAATTGGCTTTCTGAAACGTCTCGTGCGCACGATACTCTCCAAAGCGAGGAGTATGTTAGCCGCGTCTGATCTTGTTGGCCACCTCAAATGTTAATTGCGGGAAGGCGAGGTTCGGACAACGTCCGCAAAGGCTGTGAACGACCATGATCTATTTCACGGCCGACACACATTTCAGCGATCCCCGCATTCTGCGCATCGATCGCCGCCCGTTCGGCTCGCTGGCCGAACACGATCGAGCGCTGATTTCGCTCTGGAACGAAACCGTCAGCCCGGATGACCAGATCTGGCATCTCGGCGACTTTGCCAAGGGATCGGCCGAATTCGTTGCATCGCTGCTGTCGTCTCTTCATGGCGAGAAGCATCTGACTATCGGCAACAACGATGGCGCGGCGACCATAGAGGCTGCGGGTTGGGCCAGCACACAGCATTACAAGGAACTGACGATAGACGGCAGATTGCTGATCCTTTGCCACTATCCTTTTCGCACCTGGAATCAGATCGGCAAGAAATCGATCAATCTGCATGGCCATTCCCACGGCAGGCTGAGCCCGGTCACACGCCAGTACGACGCCGGCGTCGACAGCTGGGATTTCCGCCCGGTCACCCTTTCCGCCATCCTTGCAAGCCGACGGCGGCGAACGGTCAGCCGGGATATTCAACGCGAATGATTAAAACGCGGGTCATCCGGCTGTTGCCGTTCCAGTGGCAATCAGCCGAAGAATGCAGCGGCTCAGAATAAAAGCGCTCCGCAGCGATCCGTCGCGCCCCCCTCTGTCCTGCCGGACATCTCCCCACGAGGGGGGAGATTGGCCTCCATCACTGATTTCGCCAACCACCAACCGTGCAAAAAAGGGACGCTGTCCGCGAAGCTGCCGATCTCCCCCCGTGTGGGGGAGATGTCCGGCAGGACAGAGGGGGGCGCTGTCCCTCGGCGATCAAAGGTTCTGCACCGCAGCGCGCTCCAAGGTCACGGCTGGATACCAGCGTCTGCGCCCACGCGGCGAGCATGCCAATCCGGGCTGAACGTTCTGCCATCTGCTGCGTTCTCCCGGGGCAGGGCGCGTAGGGACCGCAAACATCGGCGCCCAATGGCCATGACGAGGAAGCACCGGAATGAGCGAGATGACCGAGCACAGAGGCACTCAGCCGAGCCAGCCAAAAGGCACCGTGATCGCATTCCCCGCGCCGGGCTGCGAGCCTCTCTACGCTCACGAGCGGGAAGCCATAGCTGCCGTCGCCCGCACCATTGCCACGCTCAAGGGGTTTGCCTTCCGGCAGGGTCTAGGCCACAGCAGCGGCAATGGCGGGCGCTTGTACTTCGTGCCGGACGACAGCTTGCTTGCCAGCGATGCGGCGCGGCTGGGTATCAACGGGCCGCAAGACCTCTTCGGCGGCGTGGTGCCTTGGCGATTCGCGACCACTAAGGCGATAACCCACGAACTGGTCGACGACCTGGCCGAGCGACCGAAAGAATGGTCAACCGGCTTCGGCAGAACTGTCGCCGCCGCAGTATTGCCTGGCTACACCGTGTTTTCGCGGCACGATGCGCTGCGAGCAGCGCAACGCCTGCTGAGGCATGGGCTGGCCCGGCTCAAGCCACCGCTTGCCTCGCGAGGCCAGGACCAGCACATCGTTCGCACGGTCGCTGACGTCGAGAGACTGCTCGAGCAATACCGCTCCCCCGACTTGGACGAGTGCGGTCTGGTGCTCGAAGCCGACCTTCGTGACGTCGTCACATTGAGTGTTGGCAGAACGGAGATCGACGAAATCATGGTCGCCTACTACGGCACTCAAACGACGACGACCGACAATGCGGGACAATCCGTTTATGGCGGGTCTGATCTCATCGTCGTGCGCGGCGGATGGGAAGCTCTCGAAGACCTTCAGCTTCCCCGCGCACTAGCTTTGGCAATTGCGCAGGCGAGGGCCTATGACGCGGCGATGGCCGAGTGTCCTGGATTTTTCGCCTCGCGGCGCAACTACGATATCGGCCAGGGTGTCGATTCGTCGGGTATCTGGCGATCCGGTGTGCTCGAGGCCAGCTGGCGCATTGGCGGCAGCAGCACGGCCGAGCTTGCGGCAATAAAAATCATGAAGCAGGACCCGGACATCCAACTGGTGCGTGCGTCCGCGGTCAAGACGTTCGGCAATACCAGCCGGCCGCCTGACAACGCGGACGTTCACTTTCAAGGAGAAGACCCCGATGAGGGTCCGATCACGCGCTATACCGTCGTCACGCATGCGACCCGGGAGCCGCCAAAGAAAGCGGCGGATTAGTGTCTAAAAACGCTTAGGACCAGGGAACATCCGTCGGCGGCTTGAGTTGTTCGGCATGATCCCGAAAACCAATCCGAAGGAGGAAAAAGTGATCGAGGTTATTTCTGCTCCTGGGAATGTCGCCGCATTTCGCGTTGCCGGTACCGTGACCGCGGAGGACTACGACAAGATCATCCCGACCATCGAAGAGAAACTGAGCGAACATGAAGAGATCGGCATCCTGGCCGACCTTACCGATCTGGAGGACATGACGGGCGACGCGTTGCGCCGCGATCTGCAGTACGGCTTGAGCAAACTTGGCGAACTCCACCGCTTCCAGCGTGCCGCAGTGGTGTCCGAAAAACAGTGGATCAAGGCAGCTACCGAAATGACGGGCGCACTGTTCCCGCAGATCGAGGCGCGGGTGTTCCCGGCGGACGAAAAGACCCAGGCTCTGGCGTGGGTAGCACGCGTTCAATAGCGGTATCAAGGGGAGCGGCCATGCCAACCATCTACAACAAACGACAGAATTCGGACGGCCTGTGGGAAGTCTATGACGACGAGAGCGAGGAAGCCGTCGTGGTTGACGGCATGCCGCTTTCCGGCCTCGATGAACTCGAAGCCAATGAGGCCATTCGAAAACTCAAGCGGGGTGAGGTGACTTCCGACAACATTCCGCCGACTGCCCAGTCTGGCTGGCCTCCGACCAAAGACGGCATATAATCAATGCAAGCGTCCTGCCCCGGCGCGAGCAGGTTGCAGGGGCCACGTTTCCAGTGCATTCTTGCTGTCGTCGATGACCACACAGTATCTTAACCACCAGTTGGAATGCCCTTATTGCTTGACGATAAGGCTGAGGATTCCGGCCGACGCCGGTCCTGACGACCGGATCCTTTGCGACGACTGTGGCGAATTCCTCGGGACCTGGGACGATCTGCTTACCGATTTTGAGAGGCAGGGCGGCCAGGATGGAGTGTTCCGTCTCGACAAGGGTCGTATCAAGCGGATCGATTGAGCCGATTGCTGGCGAAGCCATTTGCTCGCACCGCCGTCTCGCCAGCGTAAGCCTTGCAGCACCTGCGCGGCCTGAGGCGAAAAATTTCCAGCGGCTCGAATCATCAGGGAACTTGTTGCCGGCCGGCGGGGTTATCGGTCGCCTTCCCAGTTAGGGAGGCTAGCTCCAAACCTCAGCGGGAGACGACCATGGCAACTGCGAAAAAAGCTGCGAAAGCGACAACCAAGGGCCTTGAGGACCTGTTCCTCGACGGGCTGAAAGATCTTTACTACGCCGAAAAGAAAATACTGAGGGCGCTGCCGAAAATGGCCAAAAGCGCGGAGTCGGAAAAAGTGACTGCTGCCTTCGAAAAACATCGCATGGAGACGGAAGTTCACGTCGACCGGCTCGAGGAGGTGTTCGAGAAATTTGGCAAGGCGGCACGCGGCAAGACCTGCCCGGCGATCGACGGCATCATTGAAGAAGGCTCCGAGATCCTCGAAGACTATGACGGTGCTCCTGCGCTCGATGCCGGACTGGTCGCAGCGGCGCAAGCCGTCGAACATTACGAGATCGCCCGGTACGGCACTCTTGTCGCCTGGGCGGAACAGATGGGAAAGGCCGATGTCGCCGCCCTTCTCAAGGCAACGCTCAAGGAAGAGGTCGCGACAGACGAAGCGCTGACCGGGTTGGGCGAGGGTGGTGTCAACCAACGTGCCCTCCAAGCCGCCGCCTGATTCCTGGTGGTGACAGGCTTGCGGAGCCCAGGCGAAGATCGCCAGGCTCCGCTCGCAAGATGCAGGTAGTGCCTTGCCGTCCGGATTCTTGAACCGGCGTGGCCGACTGCCATTGCCAGGCTTGAATTAGCTTGAGCCGGAATCTTCAAGAAGACCAATGGGTTAAAAGACATTACGCAAATATCAGGTGAGAGAGCCCGCTATCGTTGGCGTTGGCGTTCGGCATGGCGTTGAGTGGCCGAGCGACCCGTTTAGCGAGCCCGGTCGCGGGTGATTGGAACATCTGCCGACCAACGCCGTTGATATGCTCGGCAGGCGAAAGGGGCTGCATATGTCAAAACTTCAGGCGGTGACTCCAGAGCATCTGCAGCGGCTCAAGCTCGAGGCGTCTGCTTATTTTGGTCCGAAAGTGCTCCACGAAGCATTGTTGCGTCTTTGCCAGGCTTGCGGACGCGATAGCCTTGACCGGTTCGAGAAGACCATGGTCGATAAGATCGAGGCAATGCGCGATGAGAAGGCCGATTTCGAGACAATGAAGGAATTTGCCATCGAACAGCTTTACGCCTGCGTTCGCGAGGTCAGTAGTTCGCCTGACATGAAACAGCCGCTGGAGGGAGCAGAAGCCCGAAGGACGCCTGGTCGGTCGGAAGAGCCGAAGACCCTGGAAGACCAGTTGCAGGCCGGGCTTGAGGATTCTTTTCCCGCGAGCGACCCGCCGGCGGTGGTGTCCACAGCGATATCCGGCGGGGCGAAAAAGCTGGTCGGGACTGACGAAGTCCTGAAAAAGCAGCGGGAAGAGGCGGCCAAGAACAACGACCGGTCATAGACGGCCGCCCGCCCAATCCGAGATTTTCCAGCACCTTATTTCGATGTCCGGAACGATCCAAACCTTCATGCATTTAGCTAGCGTCTGCGTTCATCAACTCTTTCTTGCTGGGAGCTGGACCATTGTCCTCCAGGGGCTACCCCTTGGCCAACCAGGAAACGGATGACGTTTCCATCGTTGACCTGATACCTGCCTTGCGCGCCTTCGCCCGCACCTTCTGCCGGGTTCCCGACGATGCCGACGACCTGGTCCAGGAGACATTGACCAAAGGGCTCGCCAACATCGACAAGTTTGAGCCTGGAACGCGTATGAAGTCATGGCTCTTCACCATCATGCGCAATAGCTATTATACGCGCATCAAGGCCGCCGACAGGGAAAAGCCGGGCCTGCTTGACTGCGCCTCCGCAATCCCGATTACGGAAGCGACGCAGGAGTGGTCCGTTCAGAGCAAGGAAGTCGCCAACGCGGTCCAGAGGTTGCCGGAGCATCAGCGCGAGGTCCTGATGCTGATCGGGGTCCTTGGCGTCAGCTATGAAGAAACTGCCGAAATATGCGGTTGCGCGGTGGGAACGGTAAAAAGCCGTCTTAACCGAGCGCGTGCCAGCGTGCTGGAATACCTCGGCGAAAGTTCCTTGCAGACATTGGTGGAACGACGCAATCACCTGTCAGCAGCACAGGGAAACTTCGCAGTCGACAGGCGCCGATAGCTAGTCCTGTTTCTTTGCTTTGCATCGACGCTTCTCGACAAGCGCATTCTGCAATTGAACCGCAAGGTCGGTCAGCTGGTCGGGGACCTTTTCCTGCTCGATAGCAGTCAGCAGAGATGCAATCTTCCGGTCTATTGCCAGCCGGAGTTTCGGGCTGATGCTATCGTCGCTCGAGCGAGACATAGTGTTCTCTTAACGAATCAGTCCCTTCACCAGTGTGGTGACGGCAATCAGAGTTTGCAAGGATTCGCGCGGCCTCACAGTCAGCGCCGTCCCTTGCACAGCCCGTCCCTTGCACAGCATTGTGTATCGAAGCTGCCGGTCTCGTCGGGGAAGCCTATGCTTTCACCTCGGGTCCTCCCGGCGCTGTTGCCGGGTGCGCTCGACATTTCGACTCTCGTGACCTCGACTGGCCACTGGTCATGATTGGCGTTTGCGGTTGCAGCAGTCAGTCTTGGGAGAGCGATCTGCGGCGTGATACTGATCGGAGTTGATCCGATTGCCATCGAGCCGGCGTTGCTCGGTGTGCTGCTTCCCAGGCTCTGCTGGACAAAGCAAAGCCACGTTTCTTTGACCTTGTCCTTGGCCAAATCGGTCATCGCGCCGGCCGCCGGAGCCTTTATCTTGACGGCAGAGGTGATGTCTATCTTGCCGCCGGATGCCTTCTAGTCCTCCTTCGGATTGTCGGCACTCACAGGTGCCCTGTCTGTTTGGTGCGCGTGTCTCATTGACGCCCTCGTCTCTTTGACGCCCGAACAATCATTGCGCCGTAATGTTCCCTCGGATGCCACAAGAAGAAAGGCATTGCCGTCCCACAGCCGGAACGGCTTCGCGCCGTCAGCCACGACCTGCATGCCATGGGCTTCGGCGAGGCGGTGAACATCGGCACGATCCAGTGCCGTCGATCCGCGATAGGAGTAATTCAGAAGTGCTGCCACGCCTGACGGTTTCAGAACACGCGCAATTTCCTCGAAATACCGCTCCGCCAGGCCAGCCAGCACCAGGTAGGGGAAGCTGTCGACAGCCAGCACGCAATCGAAGCTTGCGTTGGTAAAATCGGCGAGATCGAGACCAAAGGTCGGCCGCAGATCCACATTGCGCAGCCCGGCACATCGCCGACGAGCGACCGAAATCATCTCCAGGGATATGTCGATGCCGACGATCCGGTGCGCGGCATCCGAGAGCGCGCTTTCGAAGCGGCCGATGCCACAACCAATGTCCAGTATCTCCTGGTCGGGGCCGGTGAAGCCTTGCCGCTGCAACCATGCGACGATCTCGTCTGTGGCGGCGGTGAGTTTCTCCTCGTCTCCCAGCGAAGACAGTTGAACGCTCGCCGCCTGGGAAATCGTCGCCGCGGCATCAAAGCCGGCGGCCAGCCGCCTGACGACCGCGGCGTCAGTTTCCCATTCGTCGCGTTCGTGGCGGACGGCGGCACCTGTTTGGCGCAGCGTGGTGAAGATGTCAGGCCTGTGACGAAGCAGATCGGCGATCCGCTCCAGTCTGTCGCGTTTTCGCAGGTCGGCTGAACGCATCTCCAGCGCCACATCGGCCAATTCTGCGGCATCGACCCCGGTCTCGAAGCGCAGCGCCAGTCTGGCAATGATGGCGTCGACGCAGGCGCCGTCGGCCATGCACTCCTCGATCAGCATTTTTGCGGTCGATGCCGCCTGGGGCGATGGCTTTCGTCCGGTGGCGCTCATCGAGCCATGCTCCGCGTCCAGACCTTTCGCATTGTCCATTGGTCGACGGCCCCCCAGCCATACTTGTAGCTCTCCTGGCCGCGCAGAAAATCGAACTCCCGCGCCCCTTCACGAGCCGCTTCGGCAATCGCGTGACCGATCAGGATTGCGCCGGGACTTTCCTCGGCATAGGCCGGATCAAAACCGCCAAGGTAGGCGTAGGCGCGGTGGCGATGATGAAATCCGTAATAGGCGCCGACGACCGCATCGTCGATGGCAACAAGCCAGCATCGGACAAGACCCTGTGCGGCAAGCATGGGAAGCGCCTGCCGATGGAATTCTTCTGCAGCCGGATCGGCCAGGACGCCGTCGCCGCGCCCGGCCCAACGCGCGCCGTGAAGGCGGATCAGGTGATCGAAAAACGCTTTGAGATCGGCCTGCGCCGGTATGATGGAGACGCAGCCGCGCCGGCGTGCGGCATTGTGCGCGCGGCGCAACTGGCGTCTTCGCCGCGCCGGAATGCAGACCGCGAGCGCATCGTCGCCAGCGATCGGCAGCACGGGACAAGCGGCGTGGTCGACGGGTTGATCCGCCTCCAGCGCAGGGTGCGCGATAGTGAGACCGGCAGCACCGGCCGGCAGGTCCGGTAAGATCCATTGCGACCAATTGATCGCCAGAACCCGGTCGGCGATGACGGCGGCGACAGCCGCTTCGATGCCGGGGCAACACAGGACATCCAGGTAGTCGCTCAACGAAATCCCAACCGGAAGCAGTCTCGACCCGCAAGTTGCGTGTTCCAGGTAAAGCGGTGCCAATCCCACCAGATCGTCGCCTCGCCAGACGGCGATCGTCGCCAACTCTCCGGGCGCGAATGCGCGCCACCACGGCACCAGCCAGGCGGGGCTTTGGAACGGCGTCGCTGTCCGGCTGTGCGCCCACAGCTCCCGCCAGCGCGGCGCCAGCGCCTCAAAGGCGGCCGGATCGTCGATGATCTCGGAGCGGAGCATGAAAGCCGCTCACTGCACCGCCGCCAGGCGCCTGCGGCCGGCACCAAGCCCTGCCAGCGCCTGGTAGGCGTCCATGTAAGACGAAATCATTTGGTCGAGCGAAAAGCGCCGCCGCGCCTCGGCCCGGCATGTCTCGGCATCCAGGCCGGAGGCTGCGACGATGGCCTCCGCCATCTCATGGATGTCGTTGACCAGAAAGCCCGTCTTGCCGTGTTCGACCACATCCGGCAGCGCACCGTTTGGAAAGGCGACGACCGGCGTGCCGCAGGCGAGAGCCTCCATCGCGACAAGCGAGCTGGTTTCCGCGGCAAGGCTGGGAATGACCAGGCAGCGGGCGGCGTTGAGAAAGTGCCGCTTCGCGACGAAGCCGAGCGGACCGAGGAAGCGGCGGCGCTGGTCGAGGCGCGGCTGGACTTCGTCACGAAAGTACAGCGTGTGCGTTTCGTAAGGGTAGACCTTGCCGCCGATGATCAGCCGCACGCCAGCCTGTTTGGCCGCGTCCAGTGCCAGGTGGATGCCCTTTTCCGGGCAAATGCGGCTGAGCACCAGCGCGAAGTTGCGCTTGAACTGCCGACCGCTCAGCGCATCGATATCCACGCCGTTTGGAATGGGTGCCAGCAGCCTGGCACCCGGCGGCGCGGTCCTCTGTTGGGCCATCGAGACGGCGTGAAGCCATAGATCGTCGCGGACCGTGCGCAAGGCATCGGCGGGATACCAGTCGAGCGGCAGGTGCAGGCTTACCAGTGTCGGGCCATCATCAGGCAGATAGGCATCAAAATCGATGCCGTGCAGATGAACCACGTCGATCGGCCAACGGGCGCGTGCGACTTCTATCGCGGTGCGGTGAGAGCGCTGTGCCCGTTTCTTCGCCGCATCGTCGAGCACACCTGGTTCAGCAGGCGTCTCGATGAGCACGCCCGCCGCTTTCGAGCCCTGGCAACCGATCACGATGGAAGCGTGTCCCGCGCGCACGAGTGCCTGGTCGAGCATCGACAGCACCTGCTCGGCACCGCCAACCGCATCCGGGCCGACTGGCGCGAGAGGGTAGGCGACGTTCAGGACGGTGAGGGTCATGGCCGGTCGAGCCCAAGCTCCTCATGCGCAGCGGCCGCGGCGTGAAGCCAAACCGCCGGCTCGAAGCCGAGGGGCAGCGCCTCGTAATAAAGCCTGCCGCTGTTCGGCAGCGCCAGGAAATCATAGGCAGGCGCCACCCGGAAACGTTCGATGCGCGCCGTGAACGGCGCCAGCGTCCGTTGCTGTGTCCGGTGGCAGGCCAGCATGCACTGCTTCCGTTCGAAAGCCGCTTCCGTAAGGTGCAATTCGATGCGCTCGCTGCCGGAATGACTGTTGAAATCCTGAAGGACCGCACCCTCAGGCCCGGCCGAATAGAACGCCATTTCGACGATGGCCGGTGCCTGGCGTCCGTCGCGGCGCAGCAAATGGCAGGCCGCATGGACGGCAAAGGCGGTCGCGTCATGATCGGGGTGACCACCTTCATAAGGATGCGTGCAGACGAAGCTGACATCGCGCTCGGCCAAAAGGCCGGTCAGTTCCCGTGCGAGCGAGCCAAGATTTCCGGCGGCCTGCTTGTCGGGATAACCGAGGCTGATCAGGGCCGTCGACGGCAATCCCGCTGCCGCCAGCACCGCCTCCAACTCCCGATGGCGGGCCTCGGCATAGTCCTGCCACGTCTCGAAGCCGTATGCTCGCGCGTCTTCAAGGTCTCGCGGCGCGCCATCGGTGACATGAACGATGCGAGATCCGCGCAAGCCGGCAAGATGCCCGCCGATGCCGATGGTTTCGTCGTCCGGATGCGCGACAACGATCATGATCTCAGCACCGTCCGAGCGGTGCGGAGCAGCACCTAGCAACAAGGCCGCGAATTCGGCAAGCGGTCCGGACCTGTCAGCTGCGTGTTGCATGACACACTCATGCTGCCGAAGCCCGCACCGCTCTGACCGGCGAGGCAGCCATGGCGGGAGCATAGCGGCGGGTCATCGTCGCGCAAAACTCCGCAAATTCCTCCGGCACCAGCGGCGGACTGGTGTGATGCGGCATCACTCCGCGGTGCTCCGGCGTGAAGCAGAAGGTGATGGTCACGTCGAAATCGGCAAGTGCTTCCATCTGCCGGTCGTACCAATCCAGCGCATTCGGCCTGAAACTGTCGGCCCAGGAAAGCCCGGTGCGCAGATTGGTGACGCCCAGCCGTTTCATCCAGGCGACGGCGTCGTCCAGCCGGGGATCTTCAAAGTGGAACCATTGCACCAGCCCCATCCCGGGTGCGTAACGCAGGAATTCCTCGAGCGCGGGTTTGGGCGTGCCATCTTCGCGGAGCAGGCCCATGTAGAAGTGGCGATAGTAGGAGGAGCCTTCGGCCTCGCGATGACGCGTCGTTGCCCCCCATTCGCGCGGAAGATCGTAGAGGCTGTACCATTGCACGCGCGAGGCATTGCCGAGCAGGAGTTCGGCGCTCCGACGCAAACCCCAGAGCTGGACCTCCTCCGCCCCGAAGCTCGACACACCAACTTCGCTGACCCATACGGGAAGATCGGTGACGGTCGAAATCTCGCCGATCTTCTGGGGCCATTCCTGAATCTGCCAGAGATTCCAGTCGAGTGGGAAGCCATGCACACCGACGGCATCGACATGATCGAGCACCCCGTATTGCTTCATGAGCGCCATGAAATCGGCATCGATCGGCGAAATGCCCCCCAGTATCCTGGTCACGGCCGGGTTTGCCGATGCGATCGCATCGGCGGCCAGTATTGCCATGTTGGCGAATCGGCTCCAGTCGGGGTCGAGTTCGGGATCCCAATGGGATTTGTTGTTCGGCTCGTTCCAGATCATCGCGGCTTCAATCATGAAGTTGTCCTTTCGACGGGTAGACGGCGCCGCCGCCGGCCGGCTCACCGGCGGCGCGGCAGAAATAAACCTCTTGCTCCGGGTGCAGCACGATCTCGAAGCCGGCGCTGCGCAGCATCCCCTCTGTGCAGGCGCGATTGGGAATCCACCAGTTGGTGGGGTCGTCGGCATAGCGATGCTCGACGAAATGCAGCTTCGGAAACTCCGGCCGGTCGAACAGATCATGGGTCCAGAAAGGATAATTCTCATCGAGCGCAGGCAGTTCGATGCTGCCGCGCTGCATGGACTGGAAGATCATCAAGTCGCCGGAAACGTGCTCCCGGATCAGATCGAGAGCGAGCAGCGGGTGGCGCAGGTGATACAGCACGCCCATGAACAGGACGATGTCGAATTTCTCCCGCAGGGCGCCAACGTCGTAGACCGACAGCAGCTGGAATTCGATGTCGCAGTCCGCGATTTCGGCGGCGAAGCGCGCCTGCGCCAGATAGGCTTCATCGAAATCGATGCCGAGGACGCGGCCGGCGCCGCGTCGCTTCATCTCGATCGAGTAGAAGCCGGCGTTGCAGCCTATGTCGAGCACGGCCTTGCCGGACAGATCGGCAGGAATGGCGTCGGCGAACTTGCGCCATTTGATCAGCGGGTAGTTGCCGAGGAAATGGTCGGGGGCGGTTTCGACGCCCGCCAGCTCCATGTTGTGGAACCACGGGCCAAGGGCATCGATGCGGCGGCGTATTTCGGCGTTCGAATGCAGCATGGCTAGCCTCCTTCGCCTGGATGGCTTGGTATTGCTTGCCCCGGCAGCACGAACATGAGGTTTTTCGGGTCCTCCAACGTAGTGTCGTTGTTCTCGAGCAGCCGAAGCGCCGTGCGGTAGCCGTTGAACGTGCCGACGTCGACATAGGCGGTGCCTGCCTTGACGCCGCAAGCCTCACCGCCTGCCGCCAGATAGGCGTTGATCAGGGTGCCGACATATTCGTCGCTTTGATCCCGCTCGCGCCAAAGCGCGGCAAGCTGGTGAAGTATGCAGCCCGGCATCTTGAACGCCCCCCAGATCCAGTTCGATGCGGCGCCTTGTTGCTTGACCTGGATCTCCTTCACCCGGTCATCCCCGTCGAGAACGACGGCATCGAAGAGTTCCGGGTGATCCACTGGGAAGAGCAAAAACGACAGCCGGTCGTCCGGCAGGCGGCAAAAGCCATCTTCCGGAAACCAGATCGTGTCCGGCAGGCCGACCAGAACCGTCTCGTCCGCCGCGACCAGCGGCGCGGCGCGGAAGATCGCGTCGCAAAGACCGACGGGGTTGGGCTGCACGACAAACAATGCGGCGGCGTCGCCGTAGCCGGCGGCGTAGTATTCGAGAATGTCCGATTTTCCCGATCCGATGACGAAGCAGATCTTGTCGACGCCGTTGCGCACCATGCGACGCACCAGATACTCGCTCACCGCGCAAGGACGCTCGGTCTGGCCGTCGATCCGGCTGCCGACCGGCAGGAGCTCCTTCGAGAAGCCGAGCGGTTGAATGCGGCTGCCGCGGCCGGCGGCGGGCACGATGCCCAACATCAGATTGCTTCCTTCAACGGCTCGCCCGCCGCCAAGCCCTGCCCCAAGCCCGGCAATGAATCGGACAGGAGGCGGTCCAGTTCCCTGGCGCGCTGCGCAGAGGTGTGTTCGTCCAACACCCGCTCGCGCGCCCGGCGCCGGATGGCGTCGACTTCGCTGTCAGGCAAGCCGACTGCCGCGACCACGTCGTCGGTGCTGTCCGCCAGGATGATCTCGCTGCCGGGCTGGAAAAAGCTGCTCAGCCCGGGCCAGGTGTCGCTCACGATCGCCGCGCCGCAGGCTGCCGCCTCGAACAGCCTGCCCGAAGGACACCAGCCCCTCTTGGCCATCGCCTCGCGCGTCACGTTCAGCGTCAGGCGCGATGAGCAGAAGAAGGCCGGATGATCCGCAGGCGGAAGGTGCCTGACAAAGAAGATGTTTTCGCTCCACGGAAATTCATGCGGATATTGGGCGCCGCCGATGACGAAACGGCGGTCCGGCATGCGCGCTGCCGTGCGGACCAGCAGCTTTTCGACGCCGACCTGGCGATCGGCCGCATACGTTCCGAGATAGGACAAATCCCCGGCGAATTCAGCCCGGGGCTGGGCCGGCCGGTGTCGGTCGGGATCGACATGGCCGTAGAGAGGCAAGACTCGGCGGGCGCCCAGCAGCGTTTTCAGCGCATCGATTGCGGTTCCCCCCGTATAACTGAGGGCGAGGTCGAAATCGTGAAGGCCCTCGGGCCCGTAATAGGCCGGTCGTAGACCTTGTTCTATCCGGGCGAGCGTGACCGGGGTGTCGAGATCGTAGAAAACCTTCAGTCCGCGACAGGCCTGCTGCGCCAGGCGCGATGCCTCCACGGCGTCGGGGCAATAGGACGTGACGATGACGACGTCGGATTCCCCGATAGCCTGTTCCGCGACATGGCGAATGTCCTCCCACTCCGGATAGAGAACGACATTGCCGCCATCGAGATGGTCAAGATCGCGTGCGCCGGCATAGTACGGGGTATTGCGTTCGAAAAAGCTGACCGACCAGCCCAGGCGACCGAGCGCACGGATCAGCCCGCGCCACAGCGTCGCGTGTCCGTTTCCCCACGAGGAGGTGACGGTGAGACCGAAAATGACCATACGCATCCGGCAGTCCTCGTCAGGCGGCTTCGTTCAGTCGGATCAGCTTGGAGCCCCAGTCACCGGACACGACCGTGGTGATCGAAGCGGGGTCGATATCGAAGCGAAAACAGTCTCCCAGCGGCAAGCCGAGCACCTTGCAGACGGCGGCTTTGATCACGTCGGCATGGCTGACCAGTGCCACGGACTGGTTCTGGTAGCGTTTGCGAAGCTGCTGCATCAGCGAGACGACACGTTGCTGGACGTCCAGCATTGTCTCGCCGCCGGGCGTCCTCGCCTGCTGGCGTTGACTGTTCCACGTCAGCCAGTCGGCGTCCTGGCTCAACTCTTCGAAGGTCTTGCCCGACCACGCGCCGAAGTCGATCTCATCGAGTTCCTGGCGGATTGTAATCTTCTCGCGATTGCAGGCGATTGCGATCGGTTTTGCGGTTTCCAGTGTTCGTTCGCGCGGGCTGCAACAGATGGCCGCCAGCGGCCGCGCCGCCATGTGGCTGGCCAGGCGCGAGGCTTGTGCCCTGCCGGTTTCGCCAAGACAAACTCCAGCCATGCGTCCGGCAAGATAGTCGCCGACATTGTCGTGCGCCGCATGGCGGATCAAGAAGAAAGTTGTCGTCATTCCGCGGCATCAAGCATCGGCTCGTCCCTCCCGGCGATGAAAGACAGCGTGCGCAGGCGTGCCTCGGCATCGGTGAACTGCTCGGGCGGCGACTTCATGAAATAGCTGCAAGGGCCGGTCAGCGCCCCCGCGATGCCGCGGTCAAGCGCCAGTTTGGCGCAACGGACAGCGTCGATAACGACCCCGGCCGAGTTGGGCGAATCCCATACTTCCAATTTGAGTTCTGCATTCAGCGGCATGCCGCCGAACGTCGTGCCTTCCACGCGGATGTAGGCCCATTTTCGATCGGTGAGCCAAGGCACATGGTCGCTGGGGCCGACATGGATGTTGCCGGCCTCCAGGGGAACGTCGAACTGGCTGGCTACGGATTGCGTCTTGGAGATTTTCTTCGATTCCAGCCGCTCGCGCTCCAGCATGTTGAGGAAATCGGTGTTGCCGCCGAAATTCAGCTGATAGGTGCGGTCGATGCGGACGCCGCGCTCGCGGAACAGATTGGCGAGCAAGCGGTGGACGATCGTCGCGCCGACCTGGCTTTTGATATCGTCGCCGACCAGCGGCAGACCGCGCTGTTCAAAGCGCCGGCGCCATTCCGGCCGCGATGCGATAAAGACCGGTATGCAGTTGACGAAGGCGCAGCCGGCCTCGAGCGCGCACTCTGCATAAAAACGCGTGGCTTCTTCGGAGCCGACCGGCAGATATGAGACCAGTACGTCGGCGCCGCTTTCCCGAAGCAGCGCGCTGACATTCGCGACCGGCTCTTCTGCCTCCTCGATCTCATCGCGCAGATATTTGCCGATGCCGTCAAATGTCGGTCCGCGCTCGACGCGAACGCCGGTTGCCGCAACATCGGCAAAGCGGAAGGTATTGTTGGGCGCATTGTATATGGCTTCCGCCACATCACGCCCAACTTTGCCCTTGGCGACGTCGAAAGCACAAACCACCTCGATATCGGCGACATGATAGCCGCCAAGATCAGCATGCATCAGGCCCGGTATCGGCTCATTGCCTCTGGCGTCCCGATAATATGAGAGGCCCTGGACAAGGGAAGACGCGCAATTGCCGACGCCGGCTATTCCAATCCGTACCTTTTTTGATCCCACGAAACTGCCGCCATCGCTGTTGAAGGTAAGTTCCTCGCGCCGAACTGTCAGCTGCCAGGAATGTTCCTTGCGACCTGGAAAAATCACCAACCTCTATTCGGATCAAAGCTGCGCCCTGTATTTTGCGTTGCCTGGGCCGATCGAAGCCTGAGCGACGCGAGCCTCAATCGAGCGTTCGCAGCATATCCGCTTCTTTTTCCAGGATGGAGGCCACTTCCTCGCGCTCAAGATGCGTCATCATCAGGCTCACACAGCATTCGAGGTAGGTGATCGAGGCACGTCTCAGAAAGGCAGCCGCTTCTCGTTCTGCCATTTGCTCGATGTCCCTGGCGGATCGTTTTCGATGCACGGGTCCGTTCTCCCTGCCGATATTCGCCCAACGGCGAGCTAGACCGGATGTTCCCACAATGAGAAAAAGTGAAGACGCCTGTCGGGAGTCTCACCATGCCCGAGGGCATAGCTCTCCCCGACTTCAGGCCGGCAGGTTTTGCAGTCGGCCTGAAACGGACCTCACGCTTGTCGCCATTGGGGAGATTCGATCCTCGTTACGGCTGGCCTCGAGCTCCATGAAATAGCTGATCGTCTGCATCAGGCCTTGCTTGAGTGGCACCTTTGGCGACCAGTCGAGAAGGGCTTTTGCACGGGAAATGTCCGGTTGCCTCCGGCGAGGATCGTCTTGCGGCAGTGGCAGGAATTTGAAGGCCGAGTTGCTGTGGGTCATATCCCTCACCAATCCGGCCAGTTGAAGAACGGTGAATTCCCCGGGATTGCCCAAATTGACCGGTTGGCTCGGATTGGGATCGACATCCATGAGGCGGACCAGACCCTCGACCAGATCGGAGACGTAGCAGAACGACCTGGTCTGCAGCCCGTCGCCGAAAATCGTCAGCGGTCTCTTCTCGAGCGCCTGCATCACCAGGTTCGAGACGATCCGGCCGTCGGCAGGATCCATCCGCGGACCATAGGTGTTGAAGATGCGCGCGACCCGGATGTCGGCCGTTTCGGTTCTCAAATAGTCGAAGCACAAGGTTTCGGCGGTTCGCTTGCCCTCGTCATAGCAGGCACGAGGACCGGTGCAGTTCACGTGACCCACATAGTCTTCCGTTTGCGGGTGCTGTTCCGGATCGCCATACACTTCGCTTGTCGATGCCTGCAGGAGGCGCGCATTGTTTCGGGCGGCAAGCTCAAGTAGATTGAGGGTTCCGATCACGCAGGTCCGCGTGGTGTGAATCGGGTCAGCCTGGTAGCGCGGCGGCGATGCGGCGCACGCCAGGTTGAAAATGCGGTCGACCGGCTCAGCAAGGTCCAATGGTCGGCAAATATCCTGCTCGATCAGCCGGAAACGAGGACTGTCCAGCATCGAGACGATGTTTTCCATCCGACCGGTAAGAAAATTGTCGACACAGATCACACGGCACCCGGCCTGAAGCAGTGTCTCGCAAAGATGCGAACCGAGGAAACCCGCGCCGCCGGCGACAAGCGCCGTTCTGGTCCGTTGTGTCCTTCTTGATTGCCGCATCTCTATTTTCTCCTGTCTGCCAGTCATGCTGCACTTTCGATGTTCAGATTGAGCGCTGGACGTGCCGATCTTGGCCGCGCCAGCAGCGAAACGAATTCGCGGGCTCTCGCGGCGCTTGTATGTGCCGCCAGGATCGTTGCACGCGCTCGCTTGGCCAAAGCAAGCCTGACGCGGTCGGATTGGCTGGACAGGATATCGATCACGTCTTCGGCTTGGCCCGCCGTGTTGATCGTGGCTGTCGGAAAGAAGCTGTCCAGACCGGTCCAGCGATCGCTGATGATCGCTGTGCCACAGGCAGCCGCCTCGAAGAGGCGTACGCTGGGAGACCACCCAGCCGCTATCATGGAGCTGCGCGTGACGTTCAACGTATAGCGCTGGCGGCTGTAGAACGAGGCGTGGTCCGCCGGCGGCAGGTGCTCGATGCGATCGACGTTGCTTGGCCAGACGGTCTCGGACGGGAATTGCGAGCCGGCCACGACGAAGCGACGGTCCGGCATGCGTCTTGCCGGTTCGAGCAGGAGAGCATCCAGCGTCGCCTGCCGGTCCGAGCTGTAAGTGCCGAGATAGCCAAGGTCCCAGCAGATCGGATCGGCCGTTCGGCGATGCCGCTCCGGGTCGACGGAGCAGTAGAGCGGCTCGGCGCACCGTGCACCGAAGTCCGCCGCCAATCGGGCGAGTGTTGGCCCGCCGGTGAACGAGAAATAGACGTCGAAATACGGGATCTGCCGCCGGCATAGGTAGTCGCAATCATCCGCGGCGAACTTGGCCAGCGTGACCGGCGTGTCGATGTCGTAGAAGCAGAACTGGCCCGTGCACAGGGACGCGACGATGTCGATGACGGCTCGCCCCTCCGGAACGAACGACCCGACCACTACGACATCGGCCTGTCGCAGACAGCCGGCATAGGTCCGACGAAGATCGTTCGTCGTTTCGTAGTAGCGCAACATGCAGAAATCCGGGTCGCGCAGATCGCGATGGTTCGCATACCACGGCACGTCGCGCTCCAGGAAGGTGACGCGATGGCCGAGCTCGTGCAGGCCCTTCAGCAACCCCCTAAAGGTCGTGGCATGGCCGTTTCCCCATGAAGAGGACAACGACAGGCCAAGAAAGACGATGTCGAGCCGCTGGGTCATTCCGCTGCCTCCACGGTGGGGCGCTCGAAATGACGCCTGAAGACAGCGTCGGCGACAGCGGCCCTTAACGCATAGGTATGCTCGGCGAGAACACGCCGAAGCGCAGATGCGCCGATCGCCCTTGCCCGCTGGGGGGTGAGGGTGCGCAAGATCTCAGTGACATCATTACCATCGCGCGCCACCAGGATCTCTTCCCCGGGGGCCAGGAACAATTCGACGCCGAGCCAGGCATCGGTGATGAGGCATGCGCCGGCACCGGCAGCCTCGAAGACGCGCGTGGCAGGCGAAAAGCCGTTGGCGGCCATGCTGTCGCGGCTGATGTTCAGCACCGCCTTGGGGGTGACGTTGAACGCATTGTGGTCCCGCGTCCCGACGTGGCCGAGCCATGCGACATTTGCCGGCAGCTGCTTGTCACCCCAACCAGATCCGCCGAGCAGGAAACGCTGATCGCCCGAACGGTTGGCCGGATCGAGGAAGAAGGCTTCGACGCGTGCTTCACGGTCCGGCAGGCGGTTGCCGAGAAAGGCGAGGTCGCAGGCGAAACGCTTGTCCTTCGCGACCGGATGGTGCGTTTCGGGATCGAGGGCGTTGTAGATCGGCACGCATTCGGCAGCCCCCAGCGCACGATAGGCCCAGACGACCGGATCGCCGCCGCCATAGGTGAGGACAAGGTCGATCTCCCGCAACGCGCGGTGCAGGGGGTGATCCGGCTCCTCGCGCAATTGGCCCAGAGTGGCCGGTGCGTCGACATCCCAGAACACTGTCAGCGCCTCCGTCCGGGCGTGGTCGAGTACGGCGCGCAGCAGCGCCTCGTCTTCGAAGCCGACTCCGCTGGCCTTGACGACGATATCAGCTTCGCCTGCGCTTGCTGCCACCTGCATCAGCGCATGCGGGGTCGCCTCGTAGATGACGACGTTGCACCAGTCCGGTGCCTCGATATCGCGGTTCTTCTGCCGGTCGTAGACGTCCGGTTCATAGAACGTGATCTCGTAGCCAAGTTGAGAAAGAGCCTTCAGCAATCCACGGTAATAAGTCGCCGCGCCGTTCCAATAGGACGACAGCAGGCTCGATCCATAAAATGCAATCTTCATGCGACTGTCTCCTCTTTGGCGATGCGATCGATGGCTTGGCGGTTGCCGCATTCGGCGAGCACGTCGAACAGCTCGTCCGCCCGGTGCCGGCAAGTGTGTCGCCTCCCGATGGTTTCGAGGCCGGATCTCACCAGAGAGGCGGCCAGGTCAGCATCCTCCAGCACGTCGCGAAGATGGCGGCACATCTCGGAACCGTCGCGCGCGAAAAGAAAGTCGATACCTGGCCTGAAGAGTTGTTCGACATCGGCCCAAGGCGCCGACACGAGCGGGATGCCACAGGCGAGCGCCTCGAACATGCGGATCGTCGGGATGCCGGGCAGGTTCTCCCGATACGGGCGCCGCGGGATGTGGACGGTAACGCGGTGGGCCGCGAATGCCTTGGGCACGTCGGCATTGGCAATCCAGCCTTCGTATTCCAGGCCGGCGGCAGCAAGATCGGCGAGCGCTTCGCGTGGATAGCGCACGCCATGAACAGTGCCACGCAGGCGAAGTTCTTCCACCGGATCGATCAGGAATTCCTTGATTTCGGCACTGCGCTCGTCATCGCCCCAGTTGCCGATCCAGATCAGATCGGCAGTCGGGTCGATCTCCGGGTGAGGCTTGAACAGGCGCTCATCCGCCGCCTCGTGCCAGGTGAAGGCACGTTTGCCCCAGCCGGCGCGAAGATAGCTTTGCCGCAACGCCTCGCCGAAGGCGAGCACGCCGTCATAATGCTCCAGCCGCAGGGCCGAGATCGCCTGCGTCGCCGACACGGCGCGATGGTGGGTGTCATGGAACAGAAGCGTGAAACCGCCTCCATTCGCCTTGGCCCCGCCGATGCGCGCGACAACCTCCGGGTCGGTCCATTCGTGGACGATCACCACATCGGCGTCGGCAATCCAGCCTTCATGGTCGAAGGACGCGTCGTAGGTCACCGATATCAGCTCCGGAAAATCTTTTCTGAAGCGCTCGACCGCGTAGGGCCCTTTCTCTGCCAGCAGGTTCGAACGGCTCCAGCCGTCTGCTGGCTCCAGCGCGATCGCCTGGTGCCCGCGTGCAACAAGCTCCCGCATGATGCCGCGCAGGAAATGTGCGTTGCCGTGGTTCCAGTCGGAAACGACCGAATGGGTATAGAACAGGAACCGCATTGTCAGCGTTCCGCAACGGCCAGGGCGGCCCGATCGTAGATGTCGTGCATGGCCGCCGCCTGCCTTGCTGGTGAAAACTTGCGCGCTCGGCGTGCGGCGGCTTCGCCGAGCCGGCGCCTGTGTTGGGCATCGTCAGAGAGACAATCGACGCACCTGGCGAGATCGCCTGGATCGTGGACGTCGTAGAACAAAGCCGCGCCATTCCACAATTCGCGATAGTTCGGGATGTCGGCAAGCACCAAAGGTGTCGCCGACGTCGCTGCCTCCAGTGCGGCAAGGCCAAATGGTTCATAAATGGAGGGCGATACGAAGATGCCGGCCCGCGCCATCAAGCGACGCACCTCGTCGTGGCAGACCGAGCCCAGAGCAACGACATTGCTGAAATTGACGCGTTGGCCATCGCCGCCCTCGATCGGCCCGGCAGCAAAGACCGGCCATTTCGTCAGCGCTGCTGCCTGGTCCAGCGTAGCTGCGTTCTTTCCTTCGTCCCACCAGCGCGCGGCGGCGAGAACCACCGGTTCGCGTCGCTCTGCCTCTGGACCCGGCCGTGTGCCGTTGCTGACAACGCTCAGGCGGGCGATCGGCCCGTAGCAGGCCTCGAGCATTTCGGCATGGCTGCGGCTGGGTGCGACTACCGCATTGGCCCAATCGAAGCCGCGTCTGTTGCGGTCCTTCTGCCAAGCCCATTCGCCGTCCGCAGCCCGCCCCCTGACGGCGTGGAGCCAGGTCACGACGCATGAGTGCGAGACCGCCACGACCGGGCAGGGCAGATCAAGTCCCACGGCCTGCGTCGGCGCGTTGAGATGGACGAGGTCGATCGCGTAATCGCCAACGAGCGCGCGCAGTTCCTGCGGCAACATTTCCAGATCGTCCTCATTGCGGGTCATCCAGTCCGGCGGTGTCTTGAGCCACGTCAGGCCGGCGAAAGCCTGTGCCTCCTTCGCCTGCTCCTCCGACGGTTCCGGGCCCAGCCCGGCGAGCACGATGCTGTCGCCGCCATGAGCCAACTCCCGCGCCAGATCAAGCGCGTAACGCCAGACGCCGCCGACGGCATCAACGGTCATCAGGATTCGCCGCGGGCGGCGGATCAGTGACTGCAACATGTCGCCTCCAACTCGGCCAGCGCGCGGGGGCGCTTCTCCTGGATATCGCTGAACGTCCGGAACGAGGCCAGATAATGCTCGTGGGCGCGCTCCCAGGCGAGATCGTCGGGCTCGCCCCAAAGCTCGCGATAGCTGGGCGAACTGGGATAGGGATAGAGCGGCACCGGCTCGTTGGCCCACACGCCGCGGTCGATGAGGTGCTTGCGCCAGTGGTCGACCAGAGCCGGATCGTCCTCGACGACGCCGATCAGATTGGCTTGGACGAACGGAACGTGACGTCGTGCATCGACCAGCAAAGCGGCCAGTTCCTCGGTGCCCAGCCGGCAACGCTTTGCCAGCATGGCCCGGCCTTCCACCGTCAGGCTTTCAAGGCCGGCTTCGATCGAAACGCAGCCGGCCGCACCAAGCAATTCCAGGAGCTCCGGCTTCCAAAGATCGATGCGGGTCTGCACGCCGAACTTGACGTCGCGATCGACCAGTGCCTCCAGCAGCGCCTTCTGCGGCAGGAATATCTCGTCGATAAAATAGATGTAGCCGACGCCTTGCCATATCAGCCGATCGATTTCAGCGATGATCGCATCGTGGCTCCTGCGGCGGTAGGCGTCGCGGAAATCCATCTTGGCGCAGAAGCTGCAATTGTAGGGGCAGCCGCGAGATGCCTCGACCTCCGCGCCGAAACCCAGCTGATTGTCATCGAATCGGTGGTGATGGTGCGAATGCGCGGCTATCCAATCGGACGGCCAGCTGAGCGGCGGATGATCGACAAACGAACTGGTGTGGACGCCGCCATTGCCGACAAGTTTTCCCTCGTCGAGGTGGGCGGTGTGTGGCACGGCGCTCCAATCGTGACGGCGGGCGAGTTCTGCGACGACCTCTTCGCATTCGCCGCGCACGACGACATCGACGCCCAGCTTGCGCAGCGTCGGCGCCGGCGTCGCCGAGCCGTGCGGCCCGACAGCCACTGTGCGGCCGCCCCGCCGGGCGAGGCGGTTGAGGAAGTCCGCTGGTACACGCAGCTCGGGCGGCGCGCAGCGCCAAAACAAGTAGGTCGGCGCCGTGCTGACGACGGTCATGGCCGGTGCGAAAGCGGCGACGCGATCGGCAAGTGCCGCGTTGTCGAGCTTCTGGATTTGCCCGTCCAGCATCAGCACCTGATGGCTGTCGGCCTCCAGCGAGGCTTTCGAGTAGCCCAATTCCAGCGGCAGATGTGGCTGGCGGCAGCCGAAATAGATGCTGTCCTCGTAGGTCCAGAACGGATTGACCAGGGCGACTTTCATGCCACGTACCTCGCTGGTTCAGGCTCGAGGCGATGGCGCCGGAGCCAGTCGGCGAGATCGCGGACGCCGTCGCGCCAGGAGACATGCGCTTTCCAGTCGAGCGTCGCTTCTAACTTGCGGGTATCGGCGACAAAGAAAGGTTGGTCGCCGGTGCGTTCCCGGTCGTAGCGGATCGCGAGGTTCCGCCCGGTCAGCTCGCCGATCTCCTCGATCAGCATGCGCAGGCTGACGGCGTTGCCCGGTCCGCCACCGAGATTGAATGCCTGGCCCTTGATGTCGTCGATCCCGGCAAGTACCCCGCGATAGGCCGCAACGGCGTCGCTGACATGAAGGATATCGCGCACCTGCTTGCCGTTGCCGTAGATCGTGATCGGCCGGCCGGAAAGCGCGCTGAGCAGAAAATGGGCGACCCAGCCCTGGTCCTCCGTGCCGAACTGGCGCGGCCCGTAGATGCAGCTCATGCGCAGGACCGCGGTCGGCAGATTGTACGACTTGGCATAATCGAGCACATATTGGTCGGCCGCGCCTTTGGAGCAGCCATAGGGGGTGCAGAAATCCAGGCCGCAGGCCTCGTCTATGCCGTTGGCGCGGATGCCGGCATCGCAGGGCACGCACCGATCGTCCTCTTCGCGCACTGTGACGTCGGGCAGGCCGCCATAGACCTTGTTGGTGCTGGCGAAGATCACGGGAATGCGTCTGCCGCTGCGGCGAGCCGCTTCCAAAACGTTGAAGGTCCCGCGCAGATTGATGTCGAAATCTTCGCTTGGCTGGGCCAGGCTCGTGGTGACGGCGGTTTGCGCGGCGAGATGGAATATCGCCCTGGCATGCGCCAAAAGCGGCGCCAGCACGTCTTCGTCCCGGACATCAGCGGTTTCCACGGCAAGTTGATTGCCGTGCTTCTGCGTCAGCCAGGCCAGGTTCTGGTCGACGCCCGGGCGGCTGAGATTGTCGATGACCAGCACCGGCACCCCATCCGACAACAGGCTGTCGGCGAGGTTCGAGCCGATGAAGCCGCTGCCGCCGACGATGGCAACCGGCGCTTCACGAAAACCGTCCGGCTTCATGATACCAGTCCCCGCTCTTCGAGTTCCCGTTTCATGTCGGCGCCGCGGTCGATGGCGGCCGTGTTGCGCACCCATGCGACGAACTCGTCGAGTGAATCCTCCAGCCGGTGCTGCGGCTCGAAACCGAGCAGTTCGCGCGCCCGCGAGATGTCGGCGAAGCAATTGCGGATATCGCCGGCGCGCGCCTTGCCGAGGATATCAGGCCGATGGTCCGGCACACCCATGGCGTCGGCGAGCAGCCGGGCGACCTCGCTGATCGCATAGGCGCGTCCGCTGCCGATGTTGATGACGTGGCCGCGCGCCTGGCGTTGTTCCAGCGCCAGGCGGAAAGCGCGGGCGACGTCGCGCACATGCACGAAATCGCGTTTCTGCTCGCCATCTTCGAAAATCATCGGCCGCTGGCCGTTGGCGAGGCGGGAAGCGAAATTCGCCAGAACGCCGGTGTACGGATTTGACAGCGCCTGTCCGGCGCCGAACACGTTGAACAGGCGCAGCGCGACCGCGTCGACGCCATAGGCATCGCCGAAGATCAGCACGGCGCGCTCCTGGGCATATTTCGTCAGCGCATAGATCGAGGCGAGGTCGACCGGCTTTTCCTCGTCTGTCGGCAGCGGCGATAGGCTTTCATCCGTCGCCGACAGCGGATTCCATTGGCCGCTCTTGATGTCGCTGGCCTGCCGCCGTGCATTGTCGACGCGCCGGCCGCCTGGCGTGGCATAGAGACCCTCGCCGTAGACGCTCATCGACGAAGCGACGACGATCCTCTCGACCGGATGCTTGATCAGTGCCTCGAGCAGGGTGGCGGTGCCGAGGTCGTTGGCGCCGACATAGCGGGCGATCTCGTACATGGACTGGCCGACGCCGACCTCGGCGGCGAGATGGACGGTGGCGTCGACGCCCTGCAGCGCCTCGGCGACGGCGGCGCGATCGCGAACGTCGCCTTTGATCAGTTCGGCTCCTGCCGGCAGGCTGATCGCCTCGCTGCCGTGCACCTGTTCCAGCAGCGCATCGAGAATGCAGACAGAGTAACCATGTTCAATGAGTTCCTGGACGACGTGGCGGCCGATGAAACCGCACCCTCCTGTAACCAGTATGCGTTTCACGACAACTCCTTACGCAGTTGGCCTTGGCGCCCCGAACTGTTTGGCAAAAGGTTTGTTCCCTCTGCTTCAACAAAGATGGTTTTGGCGAGGCTGCAACCTGAGGTGAACGCACAGCGAACGAGCCTTGGGCGATGCGCTGGAACATTGCAGCTTCTTTGGTGTTAGGGGCGGTCATCCGGTCCGTGGGCGGCCCGTGGGCGCAAGCCAGGAGGCCACACGCCTGCAAGATCTGGATCAAAGGAGGTTCCAATGTCTGAATCGAAGACAACCACCAATCATGACGAGATCCGCCAATGGGCCGAAGATCGTGGTGGCCGACCGGCGGTTGTACGAACCAGGGGCGAGGGCGGCATCTTGCGGATCGATTTTGGCGAGCCCGAGGAGAAGCTCGAACCCATCGAATGGGATGAGTTCTTCCGGATTTTCGACGAGAACGATCTGACTTTCCTCTACCAGGACGAAACCGGCTCCGGAAAAAACAGCCGGTTCAACAAATTCATCGACCGCAAGAACGGCTGAGGAAGCTGCTACTCAGCGCTGTCGGGTAGCTCTTAGGCCCGCCTCGCGTTCTGATAGAGGACTTAACTATAGATGGCTGTTTTCGCCTACTTTTCAGACTGTTAGAAAACCAATCTCAGTGCAGCAGGCTGGTTCCGCCCGATCCGGCAATGTTTCGCATGATGCCGTTCAGCCAGTCTTCGGTCGATACACCGGGCCGCCGCCTGTCGATCTCGCCGATGGCGCGCTCCAGTGTTCGCTCGACCAGCCGATCGGAAGCACCGACGTCGCCCAGAAGCAGCCGCGCCGCGAGCCTGAGCTTCGGCAGAAGTGAAAACACGTTGTCCGACAAGTTCACGGCAGGGCGACCGGCAAGGGCGGATTTTTCCGGAGGGAACAAGGCGTCGAAGACGGCGTTGCTATCCGACGATTTTCGAAGATTGCTGGCGTGGCGGAGACGTTCGGGAATGACGATGTCCTCGTCACCGCTGAAAAAGACGAAGGGAACGCCGCGGCGCATCAGTTCGTCGGCGATCGGAAACACCCGCCGGCCGTTGAGATTGACGTCGAGGATCGCGGCCTCAGCCATCTCGGTATGCATTGAGGCGTGTTCGACAGTCGCCGCAGGGCCAAGGACGACCGCGCCCATACTGCCGAAATATCTTGCAAGATCGCCGGCCAATACCCAATCGTCTTCGACAATCAGGATGCGCACTCCTCGGAGATCGCGCACCTCATCGCCCTTTCTTCGAGCGGGATTTGCAAGTGTCCGCACGGGCCTGTTCGGAATGTTCCTGCAAGGCTGCCTGCAATCGCTTCGCCAAAACAAGCATGCGCGGCGGAATGGATTCGTTTCCCGGCAAACTCAGCAAATCCTCGAAGCGCAACGACGCTCGTCTTGTCAGCTTCAGCTCAGGTGTGCGCTTTGACATTGGAGTTCCACAATAATCCCGACTTTAACGCCGTCTGCACGGACTTGTTCCGGCCCTCGCGCACGTTATATGCTGGGCGTTGCGTTCAGCCCGGTCGTGGGGTTTTGGGTCGATTTGGCGGCCTTGTCGTCTAGGCTGTTCAACCGAGGGCTTGCGGTGACATCTCAGGTGAAGAGATTTCCAATTGTGGGCGTCGGCGCGTCGGCCGGCGGCATTCCTGCAATGGAGGGCCTGTTCAAAGGCATCACCGGCCAGCCCGGCATGGCGTTCGTCATCGTCACCCATCTCAGCCCCGAGCGCGAAAGCCTGCTTCATGAGGTCGTCGGACGTTACACGCAACTCCCGGTTGTTGTCGTCGAGGACGGCACCACTGTCCTGTCCGACCACGTCTATGTGATGCCGCAAAACGTCGTTCTCACGATCGAGCGGGGAGTGCTGCACCTGCGGCCATCCAACGTGCTCAGCCGCGAGCGCAAGCCGATCGATATCTTTTTTAGCGCGTTGGCGGAGGATCAGGGCGAATATGCGGTTGGCGTCATTTTGTCGGGCGGCGATTCCGATGGCACGCTTGGCGCCAAGGCGATCAAGGAGCGTGGCGGACTGACGGTCGCCCAGGCTCCCGACGGCTACGGTCCGCGCAACCCGGACATGCCGAAAAGTGCGATCTCCAGCGGGCTGATCGACATTGCGGCGCCGGCGGAGGAGATCGGCGCGAAGCTCGAGGGGTTCGCCCGCAGCTTCGACATGCTGAACGGGGTTGCCGGAGGCGGCGAGCACGAGACGGCAGAACTGGGTCGGCTCCGCGACGAGATCTACGGCATTCTGCAGGGCCAATCCGGCCACGATTTCTCAGGCTATAAGACCAAGACATTCCTGCGGCGCATCAAGCGGCGCATGCAAATCGGACAGCTTGATTCCATTGAAGAGTATGTTGAATGGCTGCAGAAGGACCCTCGCGAGGTGGCGAACCTTTTTCGTGACCTTTTGATCAACGTCACCGATTTTTTCCGTGATCCCGACGCGTTCAAGCTGCTCGAGGAGAAGGTCGTACCGCAGCTGTTCGAGGGCAAGACCGCCAGCGACGCCGTCAGGATCTGGGTACCTGGCTGCGCCACCGGCGAGGAGGTGTTCTCGATCGGCATGCTGTTGCGCGAACACATGGAGACGCTTTCGGTTGTGCCACGCGTCCAGATATTTGCGACCGACATCGATGAGCCCGCGCTTGCGGTGGCGCGCGCGGCGCGTTACCCGGCGGCATTGCTGCAGGGCGTCTCGCCCGAGCGCAGGCAGCGTTTTTTCAGCAGCGACGGCGAGAGCTACGTGCTTGCCAACGAGGTCCGGGAGCTGTGCGTCTTTTCCCCTCACAGCATCGTCCGCGACCCGCCTTTTTCACGCATGGACATGGTTTCATGCCGCAACCTGCTGATCTATTTCGGCTCGGACATCCAGAGCCGGGTCATCCCGATCTTCCACTACGCGTTGAAGCCGGGCGGTTATCTTTTCCTCGGCACGTCCGAAAGCGTCGGCCAGCACGACGACCTCTTCGCCACCGTCGACAAGAAGCAGCGCATTTTTCAGGCGCGCGAGCATGCCTCGCCACACATTAGGCTGCCGATGCTGATCGGCGATGGCCGTTCAGGCGCCTTCCTGCCTGAAGGAACGGGGCCGAACAAGCGAACCGCCAGCTATCCGCTTCGACAGGCGGTCGAGGCACAAGTGCTGGAGCGTTTCGCGCCGCCGCATGTTGTGGTGAATGGCGACGGTGACGTCGTCTACTATTCGGCGCGGACCGGCCGATATCTCGAAGCGCCGCAAGGCATTCCGAGCCGGCAGGTGCTGACTTTGGCCCGCTCCGGGCTAAGGCTCGACCTGCGCGCGGCATTGCGGGAAGCCGCCACGACGCGCCGCACCGTCGTGCGGGAAAATGTCGTCGTCGACGAGGACGACGAACAGGCCCTGTCGATCAAACTCACTGTCGAGCCCCTGGCGGAACGCGGCAAGGGCGAACGGCTTTATCTCGTCCTGTTCGAACCGACGGGGCCGGTGCAGGCGCGGTCCGATGTTGGGCCCGAAAACCGTAGCAGCGAAGGCGCTGCTGATCTCGAGCGGGAGCTGCGCGAAACCCGCGAGCGACTGCAGTCGACGATCGAGGAGTACGAAACGGCGCTGGAAGAGCTGAAATCGTCGAACGAGGAACTCGTCTCCGTCAACGAGGAGGCGCAGTCGACCAATGAGGAGCTTGAGGCCTCGAAGGAGGAGATGCAGTCGCTCAACGAGGAGCTCAACACGATAAATTCGGAGCTGACCAGCAAGATAGAAGAGCTCGACCGCGCCAACAGCGATTTGCGCAATCTGTTCGAGAGCACACAGATCGCAACCATCTTCCTCGACCGCAATCTGGTGGTGCGGACCTTTACGCCGGCGGCCTCGTCTTTCTTCAGCCTGCGTCCCTCCGACGTCGGCCGGCCGCTGACCGAGCTTTCGAGCCAGCTCGACTATCCCGAGCTGAAACAGCACATCGATGCTGTCTTCGAAACCGGGGAGACCCTGAACCATCTGGCGCGCGACAATCGGGGCCGGTTTTACATGGTTCGCATCAATCCCTATCGCGATAAGGACAACCGGATCCAGGGCGTCGTGGTCACGCTGGTCGATGTCACCACATTGGCCGAGGCGGAAGAGCAAAACCGGGTGCTCATTTCGGAGCTGAACCACCGCGTCAAGAATATGCTGGCGGTGGTCGCCAGCATCGCCAACCGCACCCGTGAAAGTTCGGAATCGAAGGAAGAATTCGCCGAAGCGCTGATCGGTCGCCTGCACGCCATGTCGCGGGCTTACGGTCTGCTGTCGAAGGAGCGCTGGAAAGAAGCTTCGATCAACGAATTGCTGCATCAGGAGCTCGAACCTTTCAGCATTGACCGGTTCGAACTTGACGGCGCTGAAGTGAAGCTTAGCCCGCAGCAGGGCCTTTCCCTTAGCATGGCTATTCATGAACTGGCGACCAACGCCGCCAAATATGGCGCGCTGTCGAAGCCCGAGGGCAGGATCGTGCTGAAATGGTCTGGCGAGGGCGATATGTTCACGCTCGCCTGGCGCGAGAGACACGGGCCGCCGGTCAGAAAACCTGAAGTTAATGGCTTCGGACTTTCCCTGCTGCAGGGTGAGATCGGCTACCGGCTTGGCGGAAACGTCGAGACCACCTTCAACCGTGACGGTCTTGAGGTCCAGATCACATTCCCGATGCTGCGCAAGGAGACGCCGTGACCGACCCGCTGCGCGTTCTGGTGGTCGAGGATGAATGGCTCATCGCCGAGGACATCGCTGCTTGTCTGCGCGATTCGGGACATCAGGTGATCGGCCCGGCCCCTTCGGTGGCGGCGGCCCTTCGTCTTATCGGCGAAAATCCTGTCGACGTGGCGCTGCTGGATGTTCAACTGCATGGCGAAACGAGCCTGGCGATCGCAGAAGAACTAAAAACCCGCCATATTCCGTTCGCGTGCCTGACCGGCTTTGGGCCGCGCGATGTTCCATCCGCGTTCGCCAACGCTAGATTTGTTCGCAAGCCGGCAGATCAGGCGGCCATTCTCAGAGCCTTGGCGGAATTGGTCCCGACGTCCTAGCTCGTTTGCCCTTCAGTCCAGCGGCTTTTCGGTCGGTCGCGGCGTGGCGCCTTGCTGGCGCGGCCGGCCGGCATTGCGGTTGGCCACCGGATTGTCCAGCGGAGCGGTGGAGGGCTTCGAGGCTCCCGCGCTTTTCGGCGTCGGTGGCCTGGCTCCGGCATCCGTATCGTCAGCATCCCGCCTTGGACGTCGCAAGCCAGCGGCATTTGCCTGCCGGATTGCCGGTTTCGATGTGGTTTTCTTGTTGGCCATGGTGTCTCCTTCCTGCTGCGACGGAAACAACGGAGGCTTCGTTCACCGCTCGCAGCCCTGCGTGTCAACCGCCGGCACGGTGCGAAGTTCCACGACCTGCCGCTGGATGGGAACCATTTTCGATACTGGCTGTTCGGCTCGCAGGAAGGAGCCGGACATGGAGCGACGTAACGCAATACTTTCGCTGGTCATAGCAGCGATCATCATCGTCGGCTTTCTCATCGGCTTTTTGTATGCCGATATGGGCTGGCGCACCTCGCCACTCACAAGAGCCCCTGAGCAAAACCAGGGTGGGAACGCCCCGGCCGACACCTCGCCTGCCGCGGGCATCGAAAAGAACCCCCAAGAGAATACCGAGATGCCGGATCAGCAATAACCGCGATCTTTCCGGCAGGAACCGGGCAAGCTGGATGGTCTTGCCCAGAACCAATGGCTGTATCGCTGGTGATATCGGACTTACTGTGGCTGCTGGTACCCGGCTGCCAACGCAGCGGCCTCTTCCTCCGTCGTTGAACTCCCTCCTACTGGTGTAAGCGATTTCTGGCATTTCCGTATCGGAAGCACGGCGTGCTCAGTCTCCGGAGACGAGAGCCGGCCGATCCTGCTGCTTCTTGCCAACGCATCTTGATTGGCCCTTGCCGCGAGCCACTCCGCCCCCTCCCGCGGCAAGCCGATAAGGCAAATATCAGCGAAGTACGCCGGCACATCCACGGTCGTATCGAACACGGCCCATGTGTTGGTCGGTTCCTGAACGGGCAAAAACCTCATAACAGCTCCTACTAATATATAGCACGAACTTACGGACGGAGCACTGTTCCGGCATCAACCAAACGAAGGAGAATTTTTCGTTTTGCCACGCTGCGGCGCGCTGAGCCTCGCGACTTGATCCACAGCTTCTGCATCGCGGCTGCGACGTGCCCGAAATAGGTGGCAGATCTCGATGAGCGAACGCATCCAGGAGCCCGCCAAGCGGCGGCGCTTTTGCGTGCCGGCTATCCGCCTTCAGTGCCCCATCTCGCGGGAGCGCTGCTCGGAACCAGGAATCCACTTTTTAGCAACTCCAGGGCGTCGAGTGCCTCCTCATCCTGCAAATTTGTCAGAGCCACCCCGTCTGCGAAGACAACCCTATTGTCGTCTATGTCATAGACCTCCCAAAGCCCTTCCTTGATCCGTCGAATGGCGTGCCGGTGCTCCATAAGCAGACGCTAATTGAGTCGCGGAAATGGTGGCTAGTAAAAATCAGGGGCAGGCCGACATTAGCAGTGGAAAACCTCAGGCGCCCTGACGCGTGATGCGTGCGCAAGTCAAGGGTATGCCGGCCGCGCCTGGTCCGAGGGGGGCCAAATCGACCACGGGCAAATAGTTGAGAAACCTTTTGACGATCATTGCGGACACTCGGGCTCTGATGTAATTTAGGGATCGATCAAGTGAGGAATATACCGCTGTCGCGACGGCTTTTCTCTCTTTTCTGTCTCGGCAGATAGCATGCTCTCTAACGGACCTTGGCACTGCAAGCTGTGTTCTTGTGGTCGCCAGGTAACGACGGTTAAGGGATTTGCCATGCTCCGACGTTGCGGATTCGTTGCGGCCCTGATGCTCGCAAGCGTCGCGACTTTCGACGCTTCTGCAGTCGAACGAAGGGTCGCCTTTGTAATCGGCAACTCCGATTACCAGGAAATCTCGGCCCTCAAGAACCCGGCCAAGGATGTGGTGGACGTGTCCAACACGTTTCGAGCGGCTGGTTTTGATGTTTTCGTTGCAAGCAATCTTACAAAGCTGCAATTTGAAGATCAGTTCCGCAACTATCTTGCCGCCGTGGACGGCGCGGATGTGGCTGTCGTCTACTATTCCGGCCACGGCTTTCAGATCGGCGGCGAAAATTTCCTGATCCCTGTCGATGCCTCGTTGAAAGATGCGGCGGACGTCGAGGTCCAGGCAATCAAGCTGAACGACGTGCTGCAGCAGATGCGTTCGAAATCGAAGATCCAGGTGATCATCCTCGATGCCTGCCGCAACAATCCATTCCCTCGCAAGGACTATTGGCTCAGGGACCAGCTTCTTACCGCCAGCGGCACCGGCCTTGCGCAAGTAAGAAGCTCACTGAATACGCTGATTGCTTTCGCCACCGAACCCGGCGCGGTCGCCTATGACGGCGCCGGCGACCTCAGTCCTTTTTCATCGGCGTTTTCTCGTCGCGCGCTCGCCCCGAACCAGGAGATCCGCACGGTCATGTCGGCCGTCCGCCGGGATGTGGTTGAGGCTACCAAGGGCCTGCAGGTTCCCTGGGAGAACTCTTCGCTGATCGACGAAGTCGTTCTGATGCGTCGCATCAGCCGCCCATCGCTGCCGCCGGTATTGGAGAAGGTCGTGCTGTCCGGGGCAGGCCCCACCGATCTGGACCTTCCCGAACCGGTCCAGGTCGATGGCGGGACAATAACCGTCAGCATCGAAAGACCACCCGCCTTGGGACGCCTGATGCTGGACGGCAAGGTCATCGAGGCGGGAGACCTGATCCAGGGCAAGGATCTGCCGCGTTTGCAGTTGGATGTCCCCAAGGGAACTGGCGAGCCGGAAGAGATGGATATGCTGGCCTATGCCGCACGCGACAGTTGGGGCGGCGAAGCCAAGGGCATGCTGGTGTTCCGGGTCAAGAGCGGCGAAGGAGCCGAGGGCGAACAGGTGATGGCCTCGCTCGAAGCCGAGCAGAAGCAGCAGGTGCTGCAGCGCGGCATTCATGTCACCGGTGCGGCCGAGGCGATCGAGAACCGGGACGTCGACGTTCCGGTCGGCGTCGGCGCCGTTGCCCTGAACCTCGACGTCCCGACAGAAGATGCGGCGGTCAGCCTGAAAGTCACAAACTATCCGGCAACGGGGACGCTCTCCCTGCCGGATCGCACCCTGTCGCCCGAATCGAGCTTGACGGTCGGCGAAGTCGAGGGGCTGCGCTATGAACCCCAGATCGGAGCCAGCGCACCGGTCGAGATCGCCTTCGAAATTCGGGCGGACAGCGGCGCAGCCAAACCCGCCAAGATGAAACTGTCGCCGAGCGTCGATCCGTGCGACCTGGCTGCCGGCGAGCCTCTCGACCTTCAGGGCGTCGTCCCCGGCCTGCTGCCAAATGAAATCGGCGCCGACGCGGTGAAGCTGTGCGAAGCTGCGGTGAAGGCGTATCCCGATGTCGCCCGCTTCCGTTATGAACTGGGACGCGCGCTGCTTGCATCCGGCAAGGTCGACCAGGCCAGGAAAGCCATCCAACAGGCCGCCGACAGGGGGCACGTGCGCGCGGTGTTCGAACTCGGCTACCTCCATGCGACGGGAACGGGCCAGGCTGTCGACCGCAAGCAGGCCAACACCTTCTACGCGGCTGCGGCCGACAAGGGCGATCCCTACGGGATGACGTCATGGGGCCGTGCCCTGTTCCATGGCTACGGCGTCGAGCGCGACACCGGCAAGGGGCTGGACCTGCTGCTCAAGGCGGCATCGATGGGGCACACCTATGCCATGAACGATCTCGGCGCGATCTTCACCGAAGGCCGCAACGGCGTGCCCGCCGATCAGGCCCGTGCCGTTGCCTTCCTCAAGGCCGGCGTCGAGCGCCAGGACATGTATTCGATGAACTTGCTCGGTCGCAATTACCTCAGCGGCCAGGGCGTCGAGAAGGATCCGAAGGCTGCGCTGGCGCTTTTTCAGAAGGCCATCGACCTCGGCCAGCCCTATGCGCCGGGCAGTCTTGCGCGCATGTACCGTGATGGCGTTGGCGTGGAGCAGGACCTTGATGAAGCCCAACGTCTGTTTGAACTGGCAACCTCGCGCGGTGACCAGTCCGGCGCCTATGATCGCGCGGCCCTCGAGATGCAAAAGGGCGACAAGGCCGATCAGGCCGTCGCCGTGCGTTTCCTGGCATTCACAGTTGCGCTCGATCTTCGCAATGAGCTGCCTGACGCCCGGGCGACGTTGGCGCAATTCGGGACCAAGCCGAAAACGGCGGCGTTGAAGCAACTGCGTGGGGAACTCAAGTCGAAGATTCCGTTGAGCGGTTCTGTCGACAAGCAACTGGTCAAAGTGGCGAGGGCGGTCTGGGAACAAGCCAATCCGCGTCGCGATTTGTTCTGATCAACAAGGAGGCAATGGTGGGCAGAAATCGGAAGCAGGCAACAATCGGGATAACTCTGTCCATCGCCTTGGCGGGGATCATGGGCTGCACATCCTGGCCACCCCTTCAACCGACGCCGCTGATGGCGACGCCCGCGCCGGCGCCGAAGGTCGTTCGCAGAGCCCCGGCGCCGCGGAAGGTCGTCAACCCGGCTCCCAAACCGGTGGCCGCCAGGAAAGTGGTCAAACCGGTCGCGGACGAGCCTGCTGCCCCACCTCCCGTAATCATTCCTTCTTCGGGAGGAGGCGGGGGTGGCGGG